>CAYOHN010000115.1:7678-10467 GCA_964403735.1 uncultured Spirochaetales bacterium
GACCAGGACCGAGCCGATCCGGACCAGGACCGATCCGGGCCCTTCGTCTGCGGACGTTGGGACAAGCCTTCGTCATCGGCGCTTCGCGCAGTTCGTCGCCCAGGCTATCTTTGACGGGTGCCGGAGTCGACGCGCGGCGAAGAAATCCCGCTGTTTCCGCTGGCCAACGTCGCGTTGTTCCCGCATGGTCGCGTGCCGCTCCATGTCTTCGAACCGCGCTATCGCCAGCTGAGCGCCCACGCGCTCGCCGGCGCTCGGCGGATCGGCATGATTGCGGTTCGGCCCGAACATGCCGCAGCGATGACGGGCGACCCCCCGCTGTTCAGCGTCGGTTGCGCGGGCGTGATCGAAGAGGCGGTGCGCCGCGAGGACGGGCGCTACGACCTGGTCCTGCGCGGTACCCATCGGTTCCGGATCGTCGACGAGTTCCCGCGCGTGGGCGATCGTCTATACCGCGTGGCACATGTGGTGGGGCTCGACGATCCATTCGACGAAGAACGCGAGGGGATTCCGCTCCAAGGGCTGCGCGCGGATGCGATCGATCTTCTCTCGCATCTGCTGCGGCTCACGACGCCCGGCGCTGCGCGCCCCCTCGACCCGCGTCGGTTCTCGGGAATCGACGACGTGCACTTCGTCGATCTGCTCTGCCAGCTGCTCGATCTGGCGCCGGTAGAGAAACAGGGGTTGCTGGAGACGAACGGCACGCTCGCGCGCTGCCGACAACTCGTCGCGCTGCTCGAGTTCCTCGTCGCAGAACTCGGCGGCGGCCCCCCGGCCCCCTCGAGGACCCTGCACTGAAATTTCGTATTTTCTCGATTCCGTTAGATTATTGAAGGAATCGAGAGTTTTTATGGTGTGCGGGGATCGGCCCCAGGCGCGGTCGGCAGAGCGGTAGAGGTGTTTCCGGGCGCTTTGGAGAGCGCCGAGAACCCCTCGGAATGAAAACCAGTTCCGGTTTGCAAACAACGGTTTCGCGCCGCTGAGCCGGTGTTCTAGCGCGTCTCGTGCGCGTGTCGGAGAGACTCCGCGATCGCCGCTTTCCCCTCTTGCGCACGACCGACCCGTATGGTCTACTCCGCTTCGCGTCCGGCGGTTCACGTGCGGAAAAACTCCGTACCGACCCCGTAAAACCTCTGAGAATCACACCGATGACCTGCCCCCCTCAGGTCGAAAGGGCGACGTCTGCCTCCAAGCAGACGAGCGCGGTGTGGACGACTGTCCTCGCGCGGCTGCGCGAGGAGCTGCCGTCCCTCGCGCTCGAGGCCTGGATCGAGCCGATCGCCGACCAACTCACGCCCGAGGGCCTGTCCCTCGGGTGCCCGAACGCGTTCCATCTGGAACGCGTTCGCGATCGCTATCTCGCGCGGATCGAGCGCTACGCCGCCGAGGCGAACGGCGCGCCGATCCCGGTGGCGTTGCGCGTAGGCGGACCCTCGACCGCGACGACCTCGACGCGCGCCAACCGGATTCGCGAGGGGACTCGCGGGACGTCGCCGGCTTCGATCCCGCAGGCGCGAGTGATCCCGCCGCGGGCTGTCGAGCCCCCCCGCGGCGCGGCGCCGGACACAGACCTTCCGCCGCACGACTTCGCCGGCTTCGTCGTCGGACCCGGCAATGCGCTGGCGCGCGAGGCCTGTGCCGCGCTGGCCCGAGGTCGCCAAGTGGCGGTGAGCCCACTCTACCTCGTCGCGGCATCGGGGCTCGGCAAGACGCACCTGGCTGCCGCCGTTGCGCGCGAAGTTCGCTCCCGCGGCGAACGCGCGCTCTACGTCCCGGCGGAGCAGTTCACCAATGAGCTGATGGCGGCGATCCGTTCCCAGAGCACCGAAGCGCTCAAGCGGCGCTATCGCGAGCACTGCGACGTTCTCGTGCTCGAAGACGTGCAGTTCCTGCGCGGCAAGCGCCAGACCCAGATCGAGCTGCTCCACACACTCGAACAGCTCGTGCGCCGCGGCGCGCGCATCCTGCTGACGGCCGAGCAACTTCCCCGGGACATTCCGGATCTCGACCCGCGCCTTGCGTCCCGTCTTTCCAGCGGTTTGTGTGCCGAGATCGAGCCGCCCACTCCGGAACTCCGCCGCGCCATCCTACACGCGCGCGCCGCGGACGCCGGCATCGCCGTTCCGGCTGGTTGCGTCGACCGGATCGTCGCCGGGGCTGCGGGCAGCGTGCGGGATCTCGAGTCCGCGCTGGTACAGGTCCTGGCGACGGCGTCGCTACTGCGCCGGCCGATCGATCTCGAACTCGTCGAGATGGCGCTGCGCAAACTGACGCCGCAGAGCGCCCACGGAACCATCGAGCCCGCGCGAATCGCCGAACTCGTCGCGACCCACTTCCAGCTCACGCCCGCAGCGCTCGCGTCGCGCTCGCGTCGACGAGAAGTGCTGGTCCCGAGGCAGATCGCGATGGTCTTGTGCATGCAACACACGGACGCGTCGATGGAGGAGATCGGACGGACCTTCGGACGCAGCCATCCGGCGGTGGCCAATGCACCGCGCGCGCTGAAAACCGCGTTGGCGGCGCGGCCCGCGCTGCAAGAACGCCTCGCCGCGATCCGCACGGAGATCGAAGCGCTCACCGGCGCCCGCAAAGGACCGCGACGCGCGGGGCGCTAGACCGGATGATTCATGAAGGTGCGTATCGAGGTCGTGCAGATGCGTGCTCTGGAACGAGAAATCGGCCGATGGCCCCGGAGGCGTACTAAACGTACGTCGAGGAGCCATCGGCCGATTTCTCGTTCCAGAGTGCGTAGATGTGCGACCGCAGTAGCAGCTTCATGAATCATCCGG
>CAYOHN010000116.1:0-10423 GCA_964403735.1 uncultured Spirochaetales bacterium
ACTTTCTTCATCGTGTGTCCTTTCTCCATGTCGCGAGGGTCGAGAGCAGACGGTTGCCGCCGTCCTTCACCTCGCCGACGATCTTGTGCCATGCGACGAACGCCTCTCCGTCCGCGCCGATCAACAGCAGCCCGTGCATTCCGCGCGACCGCACCAACGTGTCCAGTGCCTGACCGGGGCTCTGCGCGATGGGTGCGCCCACATTGAGCGAGGTGTTGACCGAAACCTCGGCGCCGGTGTAGCGCCCCATCGCGACCAGGAACGCGTGGGTGAACGGATCGACTTCGCGCCGCACGATCTGCACGCGACTGGTCCCGTCGCGGTGAACCACCGCCGGCAAGCGCTCCACGGCCTCGGGTCGGGCCCGGGCCGTCAGGACCATGAAGTCGTACGCGCCGAAGTCGTTGGCGCGCGCGCTGGGCGCGAGTTCGAAGAAGCGTTCGGCCGCGTCCCGAGTGGCCATGGGTGCCAGCGGCCGGATCGCCTCGCGGCGTTTCACCCGTTCGTTGATCGCGCGGAGTGTGTCGGGGTTGCCGGGATTCGCGAGGATGCTCCGGTGCCCCAGCGCGCGGGGCCCCGTCTCAGCGGCCCCCTGGTACAGCCCCATCACCGAATCCTGGGCCACCAGTCGCGCCAGCAGATCCGCCACCCGCTCGCAGCCAGCCGGATCGTCCACGCTGCCGACGCGTTCGAAGCCGATGTCGGCCCCGCGCCTGAGGGTGCGCTCGATCTCCACGCTGGAGGGGGCGTCTCCGCAGAGGAAGGCGTGGCGCAGCGGCTCGCCGGGCCTCGCCCCGGCTGCGAGCGCGAAGGCGATGCCGGCGGCGCCGGGGATTCCGGCGTCTCCCGGAGTGGGCGGCACCCAGAGATCGAGCGCCACGCGCTTGCCGAGGGTCCGCTCGAACCAGCGCTCGTCGAAGTGCTCGACCAGCCGCATGCTCGTGACGCAGTTGAGCGCTGTTCCGCCCACCATGACGAGTCGGTGGCTTCCGGTCGTCCGGATCATGTGTTCGACGATGTGGAAGATCGCGTCCTCGAACACGAGCTGCACCGCTGCGGCCTTGTCGAGCCGGTCGAGGGTGTCGGGAGCATGCTCGACGCCGTCGAGGTCGAGCACCTGGTCCGGGTTCCACATGTCGGCCGGCTGGATGGGTTCACCCAACACGTCCGCGAGGGAGTCGTTGTACGGGTCGGCCTGGCCGGCATTCTGGACGTTCCACATGCGCCGGTTGATCTCCACTTGCCCGTCTGCGCCGAAGTACAGGAGCTGTCGGAGCCGCTTGTAGTAGGGGTTGGTCAGCCGATTCCCGTCCCCCCACGCTGCAGCGCCCATGTAGCGGCCTTCGCTGCTGAGCGGCGTCCAGCCACCCTGGGTCGAACTCAGGATCGAATAGAGGATCCCGAGCGAGTCGATCACGCTGCCGTTGCTGCGGAGGCACTCGAGCTCCCCGTTCCTTGCGCAGTAGAGCGAGATGGCGCCCGCGTCTCCGAAGCCGTCGAGTACGGTCACCATCACGGCGTCTCGCTCGCGTGCGAAGGGCGAGCAGCTCCAGCCGAGTGCTGCGTGGTTGTCGTGGTGTCCCATTCCGATGATGGGCATCGGGCCGTCGAGGCCGAGCACCTCGCCGATGCGTTTCGGCGCGTCGAGCACGGCGGCCGCGTGGCGCGGGTTGAACGCCCCCACCGCTTCCGACCGCAGCAGCCGCCAGCTACGCGGGAGGTGCTCCGCCACCATCTTCATCACGCTCGCCAGGTAGCGGGGATAGTCCCAGCCGGCGACGCAGGCGTGCAGGTCCACCGGCGCAAGCCCGCGTTGCGCGAGTTGCTCGACGATCGCGCGCAGCGAATGCTCCGGAAACTCGTCGCAGTGCTTGATCCCGGTGAAGCGTTCTTCCTCGTTGTTGTGGAGCCAGCGAATCCCGTGGGCCCGGCTGACCTCGATGAGGCTCGTGCCGGAGTTGTGTCCGGCCGGCGTTACGCCAAGGACGTACACCGTCTCGCCGGCATCACAACGCCGTCGCAGTGAGTCCATGCGCTCCCGCGCGTACGGCGAGTCTTCCCTGTGGAATCCCGCTCGGCGGTAGGCCGCCGACAGGATCGGCAGCGCAGCGCGCTCGACCAGATTGCCCAGTCGCGGATGCGCTGGACCTGTGAACCCGTAGATCTCGGACATGAGTCCCTCCAGGATCAGACGGACTGATCGATCCAGGTTTCGAGATCGGAGCCCGAGGCGGCGCGCTCGGACGCGCGACCCAGCACGAGTGTCAGAGCGGGGAGCAACACCATGCTCGCCAAGAACCCGCTGGCGACGCAGACCACGAGTACGGCGCCGAACTCGCGCATGGCCGGCAACAGGCTCGTCGTGAGGACACCGAACCCGAAAACCAGCGCCGCGAAGTTGAACACGAGGGCGCGGCCGGTGTGGGCGTAGAAGTCGGCGATCGCGGCCTCGAGACCGACGCCTCGCGGCGTTTGTTGCAGGCGGTCCACGGCATGGATTCCGAAATCGATGGACAGCCCGATCGCCAACGCCGAGCCCATCGACGTGATGAGACTGAGCCAGATCCCGCCGAGTCCCATCAACGCGAACTGCATGAGCAGTGCCACCGCGACCGGCAGGAACGCCGTGAGGCCTCGTCGAATCGAAGCGAAGCAGGCGATGGCAGCGACCAGGACGGCCACTGCGGCGAGGAAAGCTCCTTTGATCGAGCTCTCCTCGACTCCGTCGCGCAGGTGGGAACTCACGTTGGCCCAGCCCGACAGGTGCGCCGCGCTCCCGCGCGAGTCCAGATCGCCGGCCAGCAGAGCCTGGGCGTGCCGCTTCACGTCGCGCGCCGTACTCCAGCGAACGTCGCGCAGCGCCACGCGCAGGTTGGCCTTCGCGTACGACGCATCGATCACGTCGTCGAGTTCTCCGGGAGACGAGCTGGCCGTGTACAACAGCAGGTACTGAGCCACCCAATCCGCGTCGGGCGGGATCCGGTAGAACGCGGGATCCCCGTCGTTCATCGCCTGGTGCATCTGCTTGATGAAATCGACGACCGAGAACGTGCCGGCCACTCCCGGATGGCCTTCGAGGCCGGCTTGGACCGCCGCCATGCGTTCGAGCTGCTCCGGTTGCAGGATGCCTTCGGGTTCGTCCGACACGAACACCACGTCCAGGCTCGAGATGCCTCCCAGGTGCTCGTTGATCCGCTCCTCCGCGTCTCGCAGCGGCTCTCCCATCGCCAGGTACTTGAGCGAATCCTCTTCGACCTCGATGCGTGTGGCGCCGGCGATTCCCACGACGACACAGGCGAGCGAAACCACCAGCAGCGTTCCCGCCCGGCGTACGACCAGGCGGCCCAGGGCCGTCGCCAAACGACCGGCGGGATCCATCGACCCGGCGGAACGGCCCGGCGCGGCGAACAACGCACTGGGAGAGACGGGCAGCAGCGACAACAGGGCGGGTAGTGTGAGCGTCGAGAGCAGCAGCGCCGCCAGGACGCCGACGGATGCGAAGACGCCGTACGCCTGCATCGGAGGCATGTCAGACGCGAACGACAGCGCGAGAAAGCCGGCGATCGACGTCACCGAGGTGATCACCACCGGTCGCCACATGGTCACCAGGGTCTCGACCACGATCTCGCGCGCCGGGCGGTCCGGCCCGACTGCGACGGCCGCATAGTACTCGCTCATGATGTGGATGGAGTCGCAGACTGCGATCGCGATCAGGATGATGCTCATCGAGCTGGTGATGCCGAACACGGGCACGCCGCAGGCACCCATCGAGCCCATGGCGACGAACACCGAACCCGCCGCGACCATCATCGGGAGCCAGACCCCGCGCCACGTGCGGAAGGCCAGGAACAGCATCCCCACGATCAACAGGGCGGTCACGGGGTTCAGTCGCGCCGCGTCTGCATCGACGTAATCACCGATCAGCGCGTTGTAGGCCCCGAGCCCGGCGACGTGGATGGCCGCATCCGAATCCCCGGGTGCGCGAGCCGCGATCCGAAGAAGCTCCTGATAGACGGCCGCGCCGTCGTCCTCGTCCAGCAGTTCCGCGTGGACGACGGTCGCCCGGCCGTCCCGGGATACGAGCTTGTCGAGATAGAGCTCCGTTTCGAGCACGGCACGGCGAACCCGTTCCGCCTGGGACGCGTCTGCCACCGCCCCTTCGTAGAAGCGCTCGATGCGAAGTCCTTCGGTGTCGCCGTCGATGCTGCGCACCGTGGCCAGGCTCTTGACCCTCTCGGGGTCCACGCCGTCGACCCGACGAACCTCCCGGGTGATCCAGTCGACGAGCGACAGCGTCGCGGGATCGAACACATCCTCCCCGGCTGGCGACACCACCGCGACGACCACGCCATCCGACAGTCCGAAGTCTTCCTCGAGCGCATCGAGCGCCCGGTAGGCCGGGTGATCGGCCGACATGTAGGCCTTGTTCCGCGTGTCCTTCTCGAGTAGGAAGAGACCCGCGAAGCACGAGCCGACGATGACCAGCGAGCTCCACACGATCGGTCGGGCTCGCCGGACCACGCCGTCGAAGAAGCCGGTCGCACTCCCGCTTCGGCGTCGCTCGGTTCTGGCATAGCGGTTTCGTTGGATGCGTTTCACGGCGGTCCGCGCCTCCGTCTCGTGTAGGGCAAGTATCGGAGCACGCGCTTCGGCACGCTATGAACTGCATCACAGGCTGTGAACGAGATCACAAGGTGTGACGAAGTTCATAGGGACGGTGCGTCGGGCCGGCGATGATTCCCACGAACGGAAGGGAGATATCATGACGAGCCGCCCCATCGCCGACCCCGCCATCGTGGATCCCGATTACTTCCAGCGCTTCGGCTATCCGCACGAGCAGTGGTCGGCGCTGCGTCGGGACGCACCGGTCGCCTGGTGCGAACCGGAACGCTTCGATCCCTTCTGGGCCCTGACACGGCACGAGGACATCGTGGCGGTCTCGAGGCAGCCCAGCCTCTTCGAGAACACGCTTCGCCTCGCCATGGTTCCAGACGACGTCGTCGACCTCACGCGTCTACCTCTGCGTCACCTGCTCAACATGAACCCGCCGGAGCACCGGGACTACCGCAAGCTCGTGAGTCGCTTCTTCACCAGGCGATCGATCGAGTCGCTGCGCGCCGACGTAGAACGGAGCGTCGCTGAGGTCCTCCAGGCGGCCGGAGAACGCCTCGACTTCGTCGAGGCAGTGGCGTCCCGGGTTCCGCTCGCCGTCATCGCCCGCATCCTGGGACTCCCGCGCGAGGATTGGGCGCAGTTCGTGCGGTGGACCAACCAGATCGTGGGTTGCGCGGATCCGGAGTTCCAGACAGAAGGCTCGGAGAACGCGATGGTGACCGCGCTGCAGGCGCAGTTCGCGTACTTCCGCGAGCTGGTCGTCGAGCGCCGCCGGCGGCCCGAGGAAGACCTGACCAGTGTCCTCGCCACCGCCGAGATCGCCGGTGAACCCATCGGAGAGACCGAGCTGCTCTCGTTCCTCTTCCTGCTGATCACGGCGGGGAACGAAACCACGAGGAACGCGCTGTCCGGCGGTGTGCTCGCGCTGATGGAGCAACCCGAGGCGCTGGTGGCGATGCGCGGCCAGCCGCACCCCGCAGAGGCGGCGTGCGAGGAGGTCTTGCGCTGGACCAGCCCGGTCGTGCACCTCTGCCGCCGGGCCACCCGGGACGTCGAACTCCGGGGCCAGAAGATTCTGGCGGGCGAAACGATCGTGCTGTTCTTCCCGTCTGCCAATCGAGACGCCGCGGTATTCGACGAGCCCTTCCACTTTCACATCGATCGCCGACCCAACGCCCACCTCGCGTTCGGAACCGGCGAGCACGCCTGCCTGGGCAGCCACCTGGCCCGACTCGAGATCGGCGCCGTCTTGTCGGCGTTGGCGGACCGCGTCGAGCGGATCGAAGCGACGGGACCAGCCGTTCGGCTGCGGGGCAGCTTCGTGGGTGGCATCAAGTCGCTTCCGATCCGCTGGACGCTGCGCGACGCCTGAGCGGTCCGCGGCGAGATCCCGACACCCACCCAAGGAGACACCGCGTGTCCAACCAGACCGAACGCCAGATCCTTCTCACCGGCGCCACCGGCTTCCTGGGGAAAGTCGTGCTGTGGGAACTCCTGCGCAGACAAGGGCTCGACTCCCGCCAGCGGATCGCGGTGGTGGTGCGCGGAAAGGCAGGCCAGAGCGGAGCGGAACGGTTTCGCCGGAAGGTCCTCGGGTCGGATTGTTGGCGCGGTCTGCCCGAGGGAACGGAGGATCGGATCGACGTGATCGACGGCGACCTCGAGCAGGAACGCTTCGGTCTGGATTCCGATCGCTGGCGGAGCCTCGCCGAGAAGACCGGCACGCTGATCCACTGCGCCGCCTCGATCGACTTCCACCTGCCGGTCGCGCGCGCGGAGCGTGCGAACGTAGGCTCGGCCCTCGAGGTTCTCGCGCTGGCGAAGCGGGCGCGCGCCGAACGCTTCGTTGCGGTGTCGACTGCCTACGCAACCCCGCATCCGGGTGAAGGGGTGGCGGTCGAGGAGACATTGGCCGCGTTGCCGTATGACCCCGAGACGCTTCGACGCGAGATCCGGGAGGGCCGCTACGACGAGCCCGATGCCGAGGCGGCCCTGCTGCAGCGCACGGGGCACCCGAACACGTACACGCTGACCAAGTGCATCGCCGAGCACCTGCTGACGGCGAACGCGGGCGACGTTCCCCTCACCATCGTGAGGCCGAGCATCATCTCCGCGAGCTGGCGATGGCCGCTGCCCGGCTGGATCGACAGCCCCGCTGCCTTCGCGATGCTGGCGGTGATGGTCGCGACGGGGCGAATGCGCGTGTTGATGGGAATGCCCGAGACCCGGCTCGATCTCGTGCCGGTCGACATCGTGGCCAACCGCATCCTCGAAGTCGCGTTGACACCGGCTCGGGGGACTCCGCAGGAAGCCCCGAGGCTCGTTCACGCCGTGGCCGGGATCGAGCGAAGTCCGCGGATCGATCAGTGCGCGCGACGCGTAGTGAGCTACTTCCGAACGAATCCGCCCGGTGTCGCCGGAGCGACCGCGCCTCGGGTGCAATTCATCGGACCGGACGGCCCGCTGTACCGGCTGTGGCACTGGCGAACCCACTGCTCGTCGCCGCACACGCGCGCCATCGCGACGCAGATCGCCGCGACGAGCCGGCAATTCTCCTACTTCACGACGCGTTCCTTCGATTTCCGGTCATCGCTCCCGTTCGAGGACCCCGATTTCGACGCTTCCCGCTATCTCGATCTCATCTCCCAGGGCATCGGGCGCCACCTGCTTGCCGCTCCGTCCGAAAACTCGAGCGTCCCGGAGCCGCGAAGCTACCGGGGCGTGCAGGGAAGTGTCGCGGAGGCCCGCTGACGGGTCCGACCCCGCACCGAGCGCTTGCCCGGGCCGCGATCCAGTGACGCGCGGGGCGCTCGTTCTCACGCGGCGTCGCAGTACACCAGATCGGCCGGCGCGCCGCGGCGGCCCGCGACGATCGCCACCTGCCCGAAGCGCCGCGCGAGCCCGATGGCGTCGGCGCGCGGGAGGCCGAGCACGAGCAGGCTCGGCTCGGGCGGCCAGCGGCCGTCGTCGCCGGTGCCCTCGCCGCGCAGGACCGGGTGCGCGGTGGCGCGCAGCTCGGCTTCCAGGCGTTGCTGCGCCGCGGCGTTCGCGTCGGCCGCGGCCGGCCGGCCGCCGGGGTTGTACGCGGTGACGTATGCCCACTCTTCGGCGCCGTGCGTGTCCAACAGCGCATCGAGCGGCGCGCAGCGCTCGCCGACCCGGATCGAGAAGCGCTGCGCGCCGTCCGCTACGCGGTACTCGGTGGCGCGGTAGGCGGCGTCCTGTCGATGCGGCATGGACCGGCTCAGCCTGCCGGTGGCGGCGCCACACTGGTCGGCGTCATGCGCACGCCGAGGGGGCCGCGCGGTACGAACAGGCGCAGCGGCGCCGGATCCTCGGCGCGCTGGACCTCGACGGACACCAGCTCGCCTGCGCGCCCGCCCGTCGTCGCATCGCGCAGCTCGATCGGGTTGAGCACGAGGCGCTCGTCGTAGCGGACGATGACGTCACCCGGCTGCAGACCGGCCGACTGCGCGGCGGAACCGCCGAGTACCTCCGTGACGGCGACGCGATTCGGTTGGCCGGTCGAGAACAGCGCCCAGTCGTAGAGCGACTCGTCGAACTCGTCGCGCAGACCGAGGAACTCGCGCCCGAGCGCGAGGCTCTCCTCGCGGTAGCGCGGCGTTTCGAGCCAGCCCTCGCGGGCGGCCTGGTCGCGCAGGTAGAGCCGTGAGAGCTCGATCTCGTCGAGCCGGGCTTGGAAGCGCTCCACGTCGTCCGGACGGAAGCCAGCGGCGAGCAGCGGTGCGGGATCGAAGCTCGGCGTGCCGGCGTCGCCGGCCGCGTCGCGGGCGGCGCCGGCCGTTTCGGCGGTCGTCCCCTCGCGCTCGGGCGGTTCCGAGTCGAGCGGCGGCGCCGGTTCCGACGAGTCGCGGGCCGCGGCGCTCGCGAGCGCCTGCTCGAGGGCGTCGCGCAACTGCGTTGCCTCGAGCGCCAGCACCGCGCGCTCCGAGGCTTCCTCGGCCACGCGCTCGCGCAGCGTCGCCACCTCTCGCT
Source organism: uncultured Spirochaetales bacterium (assembly GCA_964403735.1). Taxonomy (GTDB): domain Bacteria; phylum Myxococcota_A; class UBA9160; order UBA9160; family PR03; genus CAADGG01. The sequence continues at coordinate 8,611 of CAYOHN010000116.1, forward strand.
CGAGCGCGACGATGCGGGCGGCGTCCCGCTCGCGATCGAGGCGACCCGTGCGCCATGCGGCGACCGCGACGCCCGTCGCGACCACGGCGACCAGCACGGCGAGTCCGAGTGCGCGCCGGTCAGCCGCCAAGGCCGAGCTCGGCGAACAACGCGGCCTCGAGGCCGGCGCTGTCGACGCCGGCTTCGCGCTCGAGCGATCGGTCGAGGTCCCCGGTGCGCAGCAGTCGCTGCACCAGATCGCGCAGCACGCGATCGCCGCGGTTGCGCGCCAGATGATCGACGAGCGCGCGCGCCTGCAGGTACGCGAGCGGCGCCGCGCCGGCGTCGAGCCCGGCGAAGCTCGGTGCGGAAAGCGCCGCGATCGGCAGCAGTTGTCCGCGCGCGCCGAGCTGCGCCAGCGTCGTGAAGTCGTTGCCGCCGACGGGCACCAGCCCCGTGGAGCGCGCGGAGAACCACTCGGCGAGCCCTTCGTTGAGCCAGCCCGGCAACACGAGTCCCGGCGCCACGGCGTCGAACGCCGCGTGCACGAGCTCGTGGTGCAGCGTGCGCACGAGCGCCGGCGTGACTTGGACGTCGCCACGCACGCGGATCGTGCCGCCGAAGAAGCCGGCGATCCGGAACGGCGCGAGCCGCGCGTAGCGCGCGTCGAACAGCTCCGGGTCGTAGATGCTGACCTGGAGCCGGCGCCGCGGACGCAGGCCGAGCCGGTCGTCGAGCTGGTCGTAGCCGGCTTCGAGCACCTTCAGCACGTCGCGTTCGAACCGGCGCGAGCCGCTCGGCCCCGTGCGCTGATCGATCGCCACGTCCTGGAGCAACAGGAAGTGCGTCGACGTGCGCGACTCGAAGCGCCCATCGCCGCCGCGGCTGCGCGCGTCGGCAACACCGGGAGAGGTCAGTAGGACGGTGCACAGCGCGATCGCGAGCAGGAAGGGATGCATCCGAAGAGGGTAGCCGGTTCCGCGGGGACGCCGCCGCGCGTTACTGCGGGCGACCGCCGCGCGCCAGGCAGTCGTCGCGGCGCATGAACTCGGTGCGGCCGGCGAGCGCGCACGTCGTGATCGTCTCGTCCTGGAGCTCGGGGCCGATCGTCCGGGCAGTCGACCACCACGACGGCCCGGAGGGCTTCGCGCCATCCGGGCCCGCCGCCGGCGCTTGCGGCTTCGGCGTCTCTTTCGCCTTGGCCGCCGCGCCGCCCGGGTACTGCTCCATGCTCTTGTCGATCTCGCCGAGGAAGCACCCCGAGCCCACGATCGACGCGAGCGCGCCGACCAGCACCAGCGATCGCAGCGAAACGAGCGGGCCCATACGAGCCCCTATCGGCAGCCCGCCCCGCCCACCGAAGCGTCAACCAAGGGGCCGGGTTCGTTCGTCAACTTTTTCCCCCGGCGGGGGAAAAAGTTGACGAACGAACCCGGCCCCTTGGTTGACGCGGCTTGCGTTGCGACTCGTCGCGACGCCTTTTTGCGGCTGGGGATTCGTGGATCTCGATGGGCTCGGTCTCGATGGGTACATCCGGATCGCCGGACGCGACCTGGACACCCTGCGGGCGCCGTCCAAGCGCGAGATCTGGTTCGAGCACTCCGGGCGCAATGTGCCGTTCGAAGAGCCGGACCGCTGCTCGAGGGAGCTGCGCTCCGGGCCGCCTGTCGGCGCGCCGACAGGCGCACCCTTGGGCTCGATGAAGGCCCCCACCGTTCGAACGAACCCGGCCCCTTTCTTGACGGATGGGGACTCACACGGGACACGGATCCCTATCGGAGGCCGAATCCGGTAACGTATTTCGTTCGTTCCCACTGAATCCCGGAGAGCATCC
>CAYOHN010000117.1:0-10276 GCA_964403735.1 uncultured Spirochaetales bacterium
GACTGCGGCGCGCGTCCGCCGAGGGCCCCCGGCGCGCGCGCCGGGGCCGCCGCGGCCGGACCGCGGATCTCGACGCGCAGGGGGCGGCCGAAGAAGCGCTCGCAGGTCGCCTCGAGGTCGCCCATGCGGCGCTCGAGCCGGCGCGCGGCGAACGTGTCCGGCACGGCCAGGCGCACGTGGGTCTCGGTCCGTTCGAGCAGCTCCGCGTTCTCGAGTGCGATCGCCAGTCCGCGGTCGCGCTCGGCGAGCGCCGCGCGCAGACGATCGAGCACGACGGGCAGCGGCGCATCGGCGCCCGTCGCCGGGCGCTCGTCGGAAGGCGGCGGCGGACCGTCGTCCGCGCCGGCGGCCGCAGTGGCCCGTCGGCTCGTTGCCGGCTTCCCAGGCGTTCCTTCCGCCGATGCCGTCCGACCGCGGCTTCGGCCATCGGGACGGCTTCGCGGGGGACTGCCTTCGGGTCGACCGCTGCCGCCGCCGTCCGGTGGGCCGCTTCCGGCGAGTCGCCGCTCGAGCGCATCGAGGCGCGACAGCAGCGCCGCGACATCGTCGCCACTGGCCGTCGTGGCGAGCCGGACCACCGCCATCTCGAGCACTGCCATCGGTTCCGGCGCCCATGCAAGGTCCTCCTGCTCGCGCAGCAACGCGCGGAACAGGCGCCGCACGCGCGTCGGATCGCTGCGCTCGGCCAGGGCCCGGAGCTCGTCCAGCTCCGCGTCGCTCCCCTCGACGAGTTGCGGCGTGTCGGGCGCGATGCGCAGCACCACCAGGTCGCGCAGCACCCCGAGCAAAGACGCGCCGAGCTTCTTGGGCTCGATGCCGAGCGCCGCCGCCCGCGCCAGCGTCGTCAGCGCGCCGGCCGGGTCCGCATCGATGCACGCCGCACTCAGCTCCAGCAACACGTGCCGGTCGACGAGGTCGAGCAACTGGGCGACGCGGTCGTCGTCCACCTCGGTGCCACCGACGGCGATCACCTGATCGAGCAGCGTGAGCCCGTCGCGCAGAGAGCCCTGGCTCTCGCGCGCGAGCGTCTGCAGGCTGCGCTCCGAGATCGTGACACCCTCGGACTTCGCCACCTGCCCGAGCCGCGCGGCCACTTCGGCAGTCGGCAGTCGGCGCAGGTCGTAGCGCTGGCAGCGCGATGTGACGGTGAACGGAATCTTCTCGGGGTTCGTCGTCGCGAACACGAACAGGCTGCGCGGCGGCGGCTCCTCGAGCGTCTTCAGCAGCGCGTTGAACGCCGGCACCGACAGCATGTGCACCTCGTCGACGACGTAGATGCGGTGCTTGCCGGGAGACGGCGCGTAGCGGATCGATTCGATCACTTCGCGGACGTCGTCGACGGACGTCCGGCTCGCCGCATCGATCTCCTGGACGTCGGTCGACGTGCCAGCGGCGATCTCGGTGCACGACGGGCAGACGCCGCACGGCGTATCCGTCGGCCCCTTCTCGCAGTTGAGGCAGCGCGCGAGGATCCGCGCGATGGTGGTCTTGCCGACCCCGCGCGGTCCGCACAGCAGCACGGCGTGTGGCACGCGGCCGGTGGCGATGGCATTGCGGAGCGCCGTCGTGACGTGCTCCTGGCCGCTCACGTCGTCGAAGCCTTGGGGGCGCCATTTCCGGGCGAGCACCTGGTAGCTCATCGAGGGGTCCTGGGGCGGCGGACGGCGCCGCGATCGGGGGGAGGGGAGGGGCTTCGCTGGCGTCCTGATGACTTCGCTCGGCTGCGCCTCGCTGCGCGCGGCGATCCGGAGTCACTTCGATCCTAGCGTTGCCGGCTCCGAAGGCGTCCTGATGACTTCGCTCGGCTGCGCCTCGCTGCGCGCGGCGATCCGGTGCCGCAAAGCCGGCACCGGATCGCCGCTTGCGCGCTTGCGGCTGCGCCGACGCTAGACCGCAGGGCACCCCCGCTCGCCGCCGTCGCTCCGCTACCGCTGCTCCCTTCCGGGCCTGACGGGGTTCACAGGGCTTCGAGCTCGAGCGGGACCCTGCGATCACGCCTCGGCGCACGCTCGCGCGCCCGCGAAGAGTACCGGAGTCACGGGCGGATGGGTATCAGAATCGCCGGCCGGCAGCCTGCTAGCGCCGGGTGCGCGCGCCGCGATCCCGGGCGGCGGCGGGGCGGGCACGCGTCGAAGCCGACCTCGCGGGAAGCGTGCATCGCGAGCACAGCGGATGCGCCGCGTCCTCGCGGAGCGGCGCGTGCAGAACCTGGCATCTCGTGCAGCTCACGAGAAGGACGGGTGCGGAGGGCATGGGGAATCCCTGGCGGTGGGCCGCGCGGTCCCGGGAGGGTTCGGCCAACCGAAGAGGCGCCTTGAGCCGCTGGATTCGGCGTCACCTCGACAACCAGGCAAGTCGGCGGAAGGCGTGTCCGCGCGAAGCGCAAATCTCCGCCACTTTGCTGGCAAGCCGGCGGAGCCCGCGCCAAGCGCTTCTCCGCGCGTCCAGCACGCCGAGCCCCAGCGCCAGCAGCGCGAGCGTTCCGGGCTCGGGGATGAACATCCGCGAGACCTCGACGCGGACGAGATCGAGGGTCCCGAGCACACCGCCGATCGCGTGATCCTCTACCGATCGAAGCCGAGCGCACCGAATCCGGGCATCGCCGCCGCACCACCGGGACCGACGCGCTAGGCCGACAGGCAACGGGCGACGCCGAGATCAACCGGGAACGCGAGAGCGGCGTGTGCACCCGCGACTTCGAGTTCGCCGGCCGCGACGGGGAGACCCGCACCCGCCAGGACATCGCCACTCGCACCGAAGATGGCTACACGCGTTCGAGTACCGTCACCGGCCCCGACGGATCGGCAGCGTTTCACGAGCCACGAAGGCCTTCCGGGCGCATCTGTCATCGGAAAAGGCTGGGACGAGACAACCGGAAGAAGTCTTGCAATCATTCGTTCTGCGAAATAGAACGATACGGAGGCCCCCAGCGGTCCTCTAGGGGGCCCGCTCCGGGCGTCGCGGGCCGGGAGGGCGGACGGGCCGTGACCACGATCAACTTCCTGCATCTCCAGTACTTCTGGGCGGTGGCCCACGAGGGCAACCTCACGCGGGTGGCGCGCCGCATGCGCGTCTCGCAGTCCGCCATATCCGTGCAGATCCGCAAGCTGGAGGAGGTGCTCGGGCACGCGCTCTTCGAGCGGCGCGGCCGGCAGCTGGTGCTCACCGAAGCCGGTCGCATCGTTCTCGATCACGCCGACGAGATCTTCGCCGTCGCCCGGGAGCTCGAGGGAACCCTCCAGGAGCACGGCCAGGAGCGGGCGGTCTTGCGGGTGGGCTCCATGGCGACGCTCTCGCGGAACTTCCAGATGCGCTTTCTGGCGCCGCTGTTCGGGCGAGACGACGTCGAGATCGTGGTGCGCTCCGGCGCGCTCGGTGCCCTGCTGAAGAACCTCGAGGCGCACCGGCTCGACGTGGTGCTCACCAACCAGGCTCCGGCCCGGGACGCCTCGACGCCCTGGGTCGCCCACTGCATCGCGGAGCAGCCCGTGAGCCTGCTGGGGCGACCCCGAAAGAGCGGGCGCACGCCCCGGCTCGCCACCCTGCTGGCGAACGAGCCCCTCGTGCTGCCTGCCGCGGAGACCAGCATCCGAATCGGCTTCGACGCGCTGGTCGATCGGCTGGGGGTGCGGCCGCACATCGCCGCCGAGGTGGACGACATGGCGATGCTCCGGCTGCTGGCCCGCGAGGGCCTGGGGCTCGGCGTCGCTCCGTCCATCGTCGTGCGCGACGAACTCGCTGCGGGCGATCTGGCCGAGATCGCCCAGCTCCCGGGGCTGAAGGAGACCTTCTACGCGATTACCCTCGTTCGCCGTTTCCCGAACCCGGTGCTCCGCTCCTTGCTCGGCGACATGGAGGCCACCGGCGCCGCCACCACCGGCTCCGCCGCCTGAGTGCGCCCGCGCCAGTGACGGGGTCCGAACCGCCGACCTCCCCTGACTTCGAGACCGCAGCCTGCGAAACGCCGCGCTCCTGCTGATCGGCCACCAGTCCAGTCTGATCTCGCTCGTCCAGGACTTCTCGCCCGGCGAGTTCAAGAACAACGTCCTGGCGCTGGCGGCCGTCGCCCGATTCTTCGAGCTTCGAGCCGCACACCATACTCACCACCAGCAGCTTCGAGGAGGGACCCAGCGGCCCACTGGTCCCCAAGCTGCAGAAAGCCTTTCCAGCGGCGCCCTTCCTCTCGCGTCCCAGCCAGATCAACGCCTGGAACAACGTGGACTTCGTGGCGGTGGTGGAGAAGACCGGTCGCAGGCAGGCACCGTCGGCGTCGACGGTTGACGCACCGCGGGCGCCGCCCCCGAGAGCGACTCGTCGCCTCGGGGAAAAGGGCGTAGAGAGAGCGGTCGCAGGGCGGGCTAGGCGGGCCCCGCAATCGCCCCGCTCTTCCCAGCCCGCTCAGAACTCCAACGTGACGTTCAGCGTGGCGCGCTGCCGCAGGACGTCGCGCGAGGGGGTCAGCGGAGCCTCCCACGCGGCCCCCAAGATGAGGTGCCGGCTGATCGGGACGCGCACGCCGATCGCGCCCGCGACGACCGTGTGTCCGGCCACTCCGGGCGAGCCGAGATTCGCGTAGTCGTAACCTTCCTCGGGATCGGCTCCGAGCAGCGCCTGGGCCGTCCGTAGCGGCACGGCCTGGCCGCCGCGCAGGCGGACCTGCGTGGAGCCGTCGCCGCCATCGGTGTAGGTGAAGCCGCCGATCTCGACGAAGGGGACCAGGAAGCGGTGGACGGCGTAGTCGAGGTGGAGGTGGTAGAAGAGCGAGGTGCTCTCGGCGTCCGGATCGAACGGGATCTCCATGCCGATGTCGCCGATCACGTGGAAGTTCCCGTGTCCCCAGGCCGCCGAGATCGCCGGCTTCAGCAGTCCGTCGCCGTTGCCCTGCAGGACGTCCCGGCTGCCCTGGGCGATCTCGAGCCGCAGGCTCGGCGTCAGGATGAACGGCACCTCCGGCATGTCGATCGCGGCGACCTTGAAGCCGAAGCCGAGGTCCGCGAAGCCGCGGCGGTTGTCGAGCAGCGAGAGGCCTGGCTCGAAGTCGACCCAGCCATCCTTCGTCGCGATGAAGGCGAGACGATCCGTGATCGCGATGCGGGCCTGGATCGCTCCCATCCAGAGATGTCCGCCATCGAGGATCGAGTCGCCGGGGAACTCGTGCCAGAGGCCCCAGCCCGAGATGCCGGTGGTGATGAACGGATCCTCGAAGAAGAAAGGTTGCATCATCGGCGGCACGAAGCCCTCGTAGCGCCCCTGCCGGTCACAGCGAAAGTCCGGGAACCAGCGCGGGCATTCTTCGGGCGGCTGGGCTCGTGCCGGCTCCGAGACGCACAGGAGTGCGAGCAGCAGTGAACCCGAGCGGATCCAGGAAGTCGATGACATCTCGAGACTCCTCCTGTATACACTTTTAAGTGTTTATCGGTGACGAAGGAACTCTATGGCGCCCCGACGATGCCCTGCGGGGTTCCGCTGGCTCCGGCGCGGATCCTGCGCCGGCGGCTGCGTCAGCCGCCGGCGAGGAGGGGCCCGGCCCCGGTCAGCGCTCGGCCACCGTCGAAATCGGGGCGAGCAGCTCTGGTGCCGTCACGAGGCGCCGGACGCCATGGGACGCAGTCTCTCCGAAGACGTTGCCCTCGGCGGCCCAGGCGTGCAGCGAGTGAATATCGAGCTTCGCGCACTGCGGGCGGACGCTCCAAGTCACCTGTACGGGCGAGCACTGGGACTGCGTGTACTTCGGGCCGGTCGTCGATCCGCGGTAGAGGATCGGCTGGCCGGTGTCGGAGGGAATTCTCTTCGCCTGCGGGCGCCCGTCGACCGTGTGCCCCCCGTGGATCATGTCCATGAAGTCGAGGGCGTTCCGGTCGTTCACCACCAGGAAGACCTGGGACTCGACGCGCAGCAGAGGATCGCTGCAGCCCTCCGGTACGCAGGCACCGAGTCCCTGGCCCGGACTCGCCGCCGCACAGGAGGTGTGCACCCAGTGCACCTCGATCGTGTTGCCCGGCTCGACGTTGCCGTAGGCGCCGGGAGCCGGCGCGAGTTCCTCCTCGCTGAGCGCGCCAGCACCGTTGCAGGCGTAGCCTCCGGGCTTCTCGTCGACGGCGACGAAGAAGCCGGGCCCCCGGTGTTCCGCATGGGTGTGCGTGTGGATGTTGCACAGGCGGAGTTCGCTCGCCCGCGGTGCGAGGGGAAAGGCGACGGGGTTCTCCCCTGTCCGGTTGGAGACGTCGCGGGGAGCCTGGGGACCCGCGCTGACGCAGAGCTCCGCCTCGCCCTGGGACGGCGTGGCCTCCGCAGCGGTCGCTTCGGAGGCGACCGCCGTCGCAAACAGGCACAGAACGAGCGAGAGAGTCGAAAACCATCGAGAGACCATTGGAACCTCCAGCCGAGCCGGATCACGAAGTCCGGGTTGGGATTGTCGTTGCGGATTCAGAACTTGGTGGGACGGAACACATCCACGTCCTTCAGCGTCACGATCCCTGCGTACTCCGAGAAGTACGTCGCGAGCACTTCCCGGGCGATTCGCTCTGCGGTGTCGCGGGAGGCCACGATCACCTCGATTCGGACGATGTCGAAGGCGCCGCTCGCCACCGAAGGGCGGTCGCGCGAGTGCAGGCCATGGCTGCCCTTGCCGCTGCCCTCGACCACCGTGTACCCCGTCGCCCCGGCTGCCTCGATGAGCCGCAGGATCCCGTCCTGGATCACCCGCTCGGCGATGATGTTGATCTCGGTCGCTCGCTCCATTCCCTGTCCTCCGCTCGTGAAACGTCGTGTCCTGGAGAGCCCAAGCTAGAGGTCGAAGACCAGCCGCCCGAGGGCCAGGAACAGAGGGATCCCCAACGCGATGGCCACCGGAGTGCCGATGCCCGTCGAGGCGCCGATGTAGGACGACGGATTGGCGGATGGGATCCCGGCGCGCAGCGTAGGTGGCCCGGAGATGTCCGAGTTGGACGCCGCGATGACCGAGAGCAGGATCACGCCTCCGGGGCTGAAACCGGTGGCCCAGTGAGCAATGAGGCCGAGCCCGAAGGCCAGGAGCCCGTGCATCAGCGGCGCGGCGAAGGCGTAGACGATGTACCAGTGGGCCACGCGCCGGAGCTCGGCCAGCCGTTCGTAGGCCTCGATGCCGAGGATCAGCATCAGCACGGAGAGGAGCCCCGGAAACAGCGGGTCGAAGAAGGACTCGAAGACAGCCGTGGGCCGGGCCACGAGGCCGAGGAAGAGACCCAGCAACAGAGCCGAAAGGGCCGAGCCGCGCAGGCTGTCGACGAGGATCGCGCGGATCGTCTCGCCTGGGGCGGCGCCGTCGGCCGGGTGCTTCTGCACGGTCCGGGCGAGGATGATGGCCAGGACCAGAGCCGGGATGTCCATGAACGGGTAGAGAGCGGGCACCCAGGCTTCGAAGAACAGCTCGCCCTCCTCGAGCACCGCCATGCCGGCAGCCAGGGTCGAAGCACTGACCGCTCCGAACAGGCCCGCGGTGGCGATGCCGTCCACCGGTACGACGCCGGGCAAGCGCGCCAGCGTGAACCGTCCGAACAGGACGATCGCGCAGCCTACGAGGACGGCGATGATCGCCGGGAGCAGCATGTCGCCGAGGTCGGCGTGGCGGATCTCCGCACCCCCCTCGAGACCGATGCGCATCAGCAGCATGAAGACCACGAAGCGGTAGATCGGGTCCGGGATTGCCAGCCGACTCCCGAGCGCAGCGGTGAGGAGGCCGCCGAGCAGGAACGACAGGGTCGGAGACTGCAGCTGCGAGAGGAAGATCTTCAAGAAGTCGGCAACGAGGTCCATCGAACGCGTCTCCTTGGGGCAAGCTTCGAGCTGCGACGAACCTAGTCATTTCCTCCCATAGGTAAAATACATTCTTTCAACAACAACGTTCTTCTAAAACGAACGGTATGAACGCTCCCCGACCCCCGACCCCCGACGGATCGAACGCCGCGCTCCGGCCGAGCGCGAGATCCCGCGTGCGCTCAGGGAGAAGAAGCCCAGAATTTCGCTCGAGGCCCGATCACTCAACGCGATGTCGAGCAGCGGCGCGAGCGGCGCGAGGGGATCGGGATCCGTTGCCGGACCAGCACGAGCTAGACGCGCTACCGCGCGCTCGATGGGTCGACGGAACCGCGCCAGGAGCCAAAGGTGCCGTACGCGCCGGATGCCTCGCTCTCTGCGGATCGGGCGGCCCTGATGGACTGCCACCTCCACGACCTCGGCTACGTGTGAGCCGCGTCGGCTGGTCGGTCGTACCCGCGAGTGCGACCGTAGGCAAGATGACAGTGGAGGTTCTGGAATGAACGCGCGCCTCTCGAAGACGGGATTCGACAAGGCCTGTGACTTCGTACTTTCCAAGGCGCGGCGCCTCGACGCCGCGCTGCTCTCCCATCACCTTCATGGCGGAGAAGTCGACGCGGTCATCCGGGAGGTTTCGCGCTATCAGAACGCGGATGGGGGTTTCGGCAACGCGCTGGAGCCCGACCTCCGCACGCCTGCATCGACCGGGATCGCCACGGTGGTCGGGCTTCGATCCCTGCGGGAGGTGCAGGCGCCCAGCAGCAACGCCGTCGTCGCAAGGGCGATCCAGCATCTGGTCGACACCATCGACCCCCAGACGCGCGTGTGGCCCATCATCGACGAAGACGTCGACCTCGACGCCCTCCTGACCGAAGGCGGCGAGGCCCCAGAGATGAGGCCGGACCACGCCCACTACGCCTCGGAGAACGACTTCGACTGCGAGCACCGGTTCCAGCGCTTCGACGGCCGGCCGGCCGCCGAGTCCGCCACGGACCGGCGTCTCGTGCGCGAGCTCGACATTGCGCTGCCCGGTTTCGACCCGTGGCACCCGGAGGGCTTGGAGCTGATCGGTGTAGCGGCCGAGGCCGTGGCCCGGATCGACGTCGTGGAACAGCCGGAGTCCCGATCGGGCCCGGCCGCGTCAATCCATCTCCATGACTAAACATCCCAACGCCGGGATGCTGACGCTCGCGAAGATCGCGATCGGGCAGCCAGTGGGACATCGCTACTCGCCGCGTCACACTGTGGCGCCGCAGGCGTCGAGCAGGCTGGCGGAGAGGGAGGGATTCGAACCCCCGGTACCCTTGCGGGTACACCTGATTTCGAGTCAGGCGCATTCAACCAGACTCTGCCACCTCTCCGCGAGACTCGGCAAACTAGCATCCCGGCGCGACCCGTCGCCTATTCGATCATCGCCGGCGAGCTGAATGCCGGTCCTGCCTGCCCAGGAGGCGCGCCGAGTGCTAAACCCTGCCCGCAGACGCATCGAGGGGAGTCCAGCAGTCCGTGTCGCGTGACGATCTGATCCAGGCAACAGGCGCCGTCGACAAGATTCTCGGCGGAGGCCGCTACCAGGTGACCCTCGAGACGGGGCAGACCGTGACGGCGCAGCTTTCGGGCCGGATGCGCCGCTTCCGGATTCGCGTGATTCCCGGAGATCGCGTCCAGGTGGGACTCTCTCCGTACGATCCGACGCACGGCTTCATCACGTTCCGGTTGCGCGAAGGCCAGAATGCGCCGGGCTCCGACGGCCCCGCCAGCCCCGGCCGGGGCTAGGTCCGCGCCACGCCGCGCGAGGGGCCGCGTCGCCGCGACGTCTGGCTGCTGCGGACGGTCCAAGCTTGGGATCGGCTTCGCCTCGCCCGGCTCGGCGCGCGCCATCCGGGTCTCTCGATCGATCCGGCGGCGAGCACCAATCTGGCTGGCGCCACGTACGAGCTCGGCGCGGGCGCGCGTCTGCGCATCGGGCCGGGTGTCGTCACGGAGCGTCGTCGTGGGGCGCTGCGCTTCCTGCTCGGACCGCGTGCCGACGTCGAGATCGGGCCGGGCACGTGGCTGCGCACCGATCTCGGCCCGGTGATCCTGGCGTGTTTCGCCGGCGCGCGGATGGTGCTCGGGCCCGAGTCGTTCCTGAATGCCGCGCATCTCTCGGCAAAGCGCGAGCTGGTCCTCGGCCGGCGCGCATGGGTCGGTCCGGGCTCGCGCGTCTTCGACTCCGACCAGCACGATTTCGACGCCGAACGCCCGGAGGCGATGGCGCCAGTTCGCATCGGCGACCACGTGTGGATTGCGTCGGACTGCACGGTGCTGAAGGGCGTCACGATCGGCGAGCACGCCGTCGTCGGCGCGCGCTCGCTGGTCACGCGCGACGTGCCGCCGCACACGCTGGTTCTCGGCGCGCCGGCCACCGCGCGCGGGTCCGTCGGCGATCGCTCCCGCGCGCGCTGACCCGTGACCGTCAAGAAAGGGGCCGGGTTGGATT
>CAYOHN010000118.1:0-10197 GCA_964403735.1 uncultured Spirochaetales bacterium
CATCGACCTCGAGCGCTTCTAACGCGGCATCCGTGGCGCCCGGCTTCCGGCCGGCTGAATCTGCTGACGACGCAGAGAGACTCGCTGGTCGAACCGGGGGGCTTCGATCCGGCCTGGTCGACGCGATCGGGGCGACCGGACAGCCACGAAATCGTCCCTCCGGACGGAGACCTCGGAGGTCGAGGCCTCCGGACTCCTACACCCCGCCGGTCGTCATGGCGGGCCGTTCGGACTCGCACCTTCCGGGAAGAACTACGAATCACAGACCGGACAGATGCCGTGGCTGGTGTTCGGCGGGGCCCGATCGACCCACGTCGGAACCCAGTCCCAGCGAGTCGGCGCGCCGGGGTCCTGGACCCGGCGACAATGCGAACACTGGCGGATCAACCCGTTCCCGTCCGCGTAGCGCAGCGGATCGGGTGCGCAAGGCGGACGACTCTATCGATCGTGGGGCGTTCGACGATCAACGTGTTGACGATCAGGTGCCCCTGCGCGTCGGGCTCTTGATCGATCCCGACGCGGTGAATTCGTCCGCGACGGGATCCCCGAGCGGGCGCGACGGGTGTCACGCTCGCCACCCGCCGGCGTCGTTTCGCGTACTCGAGAAACACGCGACGATCTGAATTCGCGAGCTCCGGCCGTCGCGCTCCTGTGGCGGCCCGCGGAGGAGGTCCCATGCTGAACGCTCTGCAATCGATGAGCCGCAGGAAGCTGTCGCGCTGGCTCGCGTACGGCGAGGACGCGCTCTACCTCGCCGCCGGCGCGATGCTCGCGGCCACCGCCGCGGTGATCCTCTACACGACGGCCCGGCTCTTCTTCGAGGCGCTGCGCGCGGGCGACGTGATGGGGCAGTCGGTGGCGATCCTCGACGCGATCCTGCTGGTGCTGCTGATCGTCGAGATCATGCACACGATCCGGGTGTCGATCGTCGAGCATCGCTTCCTCGCAGAGCCCTTCCTGGTCGTGGCACTGATCGCCGGCGTGCGGCGGGTGCTGATCCTGCTGGTGGAGGCGTCCGAGTTCCTGCCGAGCCAGCCGGAGATGTTCGAGCGGGTGCTGCTGGAGATGGGCGTACTGATCGCGTTCTTCGTCGTGATCGTGGGGTCGCTGGTGGTCCTCAAGCGCGCGAACCGGGCCGAGGCCGCCACGCGCGCCGCTGGCGGAACGCGCCCGGGTACCCTCCCCGAGGTCCGCGGCGGAGGCCCTCATGACGACCGCGGCACCAACGACGACCCGCGGCCCTGACGCTCTCCCCGGCGCCCCCCGCGCTGTCTGAACTCGGTCCAGAAGGAGCGCTTCGAGATCAATCGATCTGCGGTCTCGTCATCAAAGCGAAGTACAGCGACGTCGCCAACGAAGGCGTCGATCGGGCGGTGCAAACGGCGGGAACGGCGTTGCTCGGCGGCGAACCGAAGTTCAGCCAGCGGAACCGCACGGAGGCCAAGCTGCGAGGGCCGGAGAGCCTGGATCTACTCGGCGACGCCTCCCTCTCCCCGCAGCGCAGAGCTCGCGCTGTCGGTGCCGAGCAGAAACTTCGAGCGAACGGATCCCTTGATTCCCTATGATCACCATCCTTTCGCTCGTCTTTTCCTCATCGACCCAGGAGCAGCACGATGTTCAGTCACATCATGATCGGCGCCAACGACGTCTCCGCCTCGAAGAAGTTCTACGACGCCGTGCTCGGCGCACTCGGACACAAGCCGGGAACCGAGGACGATAAGGGCCGCGTCTTCTACCTCACCCCGACCGGTGTCTTCGCCATCACGAAGCCGATCGACGGCGCCGCGGCGACGGCCGGCAACGGCTGCACGATCGGCTTCGCCGCCGACTCGCCGGAGCACGCCAAGGCCTGGCACGACGCAGGCGTCGCGAACGGAGGCACCGCCTGTGAGGATCCGCCGGGCGAGCGAGCCGGCTGGGGCATGTACCTCGCGTACCTGCGCGACCCCTCCGGCAACAAGATCTGCGCGCTGCATCGCCTGAAGAAGTGAGCGCAGAGTCGGCGACCGGACTCCCCGGCGGCATCCCCGCCGATGCGGCCACGCGCGTCGACGCCGACCGCGCGCTCGGCGTGTGCAGCGCGATGATCGCGAAGCTGGCGGGCGCGATCGGCCCCGGGAGCTGAGCCGCAGCCTCGGCAGTCTGGCCGTTGGCGGCCTCTCTGATCCCGATTCGACTTCTGTTACCTCTCATGGTCTCCGGTGCATCGAGCAGCCCCAAGAGGAGGGCGCCCTTCGGAGAGCGCCCTTCGAAGATTCGGCGCGGGATCGTCAATCGCCGCAAGGCCCAGCTCGAGGTCGTGGTGGCCAACGGCACGGTCTTCCCGCTTCCGTTTTCGCAGCTCTCGGGACCTCGCTTCTCCAGCTTGATCTCAGATTCCCGCTCCGTCCGTCAGCGATCCCGGCGCGAGCGGGTCACTCGCGCCGCGCCGGGAGACCCGGCCGGTGGCGATTCCGATCGCGAGGACGAACGCGACGAAGGCAATCTGGGGGAGCGTTGCCGGCAGCGATCCGCGCACCGTTTCGATCCACAGGTCGGCCTCCCGGACCAGGATGCCCGTCGCCATCAGCAGCAGGAAGCCGGCGAACGCGCGCCGAAGCGAGGCCGGATCGATCCGATGCGCGAGGCGGGATCCGAGGAACGAGCCCGCGACTGCGGCTGCAGCGACGCTCGCCACGAGCACCGGATCGACGCGGATATGCGTCGCGTAGCCGCTGAACCCGGCGAGGCTGTTCAGGACGATGATGAGCAGGGACGTTCCCACGGCGGCGCGCATCGGGAGCCGGGCCCACAGCGCCAGCGCCGGGACGATCAGGAATCCTCCGCCGGCACCGACGAGTCCGGTGAACGAGCCCACCCCGAAGCCCTGGGCGATCAGTCTGCCGCGGGCCCGCGTCGAACCCGCGGACGGCGGTGCCGCGCGACGGCCCCGCCACATCGCGAGCGAGGTCAGGACCATGATCGCGGCAAAGAGGATCAGCAGCAGCCGGCCATCGATGAAGGCCCCCGCGCGCCCGGCGAGGTGGGCACCGGCCATACCGGCACCGCCGAAGAGGAGGCCCGTCCGGAGCTCGACGTGTCCGGCCCGCCAGTGCTGGAGAGCCCCGGCGGCGCTGGCGATCGCGACGACGAGCAGCGAGCTGGCGATGGCGGTCTTCGGTGCGAGGCCGAAGCCGTAGACGAGCAGCGGGACCGTCAGGATCGATCCGCCACCGCCGAAGAAACCCAACGAGACGCCGATCAGGACGCTGAGCGCGAGGCCGAAGGCCGACACCGCCGCGGCTCAGAGCCCCGCCACCCAGTCGCGGAAGACTCGAGCCGAAAGCTCGAGATCCGGAGGAGGGGATCCGGCGGCGGCGAAATCCTCGATCAGAGCGTCGAGCACGGCGCGTGCGCCCCCGGGATCCAGCGCGTCGCACGTCTGTCCGAGCGGGGCGAGCCGCCGCTCCAGGCGCTCGCGGACTTCGGCCGCGCTCTGTCCCTGGAGCTGGGCCGCGAAGGACGTCACGAGCTCCAGCCACTCCGCCAGCGAGCGCGGCGCCGGACGTTCGACGGGAAGCCGTGCGCGGTTCCACGCGATCATGCCGCCGGCGAGATTCACCGCGGGTCCCATGCCGAGCGTTCGCAGCGTCTCGCAGGCCCTGGCCGAGCGCGCGCCGGAGCGACACACGAGGAGCAGCGGGGCATCCTGTGGAAGTTCCTTCGCCCGCTCCGCGAGCTCCGGCAGCGGCAGCCAGAGGGCGCCCTCGATGTGACCGAGGGGGCCCCGCCATTCGTGCTCGGCGCGCACGTCCACCGGCCGGAACTCCGAGAGCCGGCGCTGCGCTTCCTCCACCGAGAGTTCCGCGAGTTCCATCTTTTCGTTTCTCCTTGTGTTCATCCCAGTCTCCCAAGGGCATCGAGGGGAATCTTCAGATAGGCGATCCCGTTCGCCTCGGGCTCCGGCAACTCGCCGGCCCGGATGTTCACCTGGAGCGATGGCAGCAGGAGCGCCGGCGCGGCCAGCGTGCGGTCGCGGTGCTCTCGCAGCGCGACGAACTCCTCCTTCGTGGTCGAGGCGCGGAGGTGAACGTTCTCGCGCTTCTGCTCGCCGACCGTGCTCCGGTAGGCGAGCGGTCGCCCGCCGGGCATGTAGTCGTGGCACATGTAGAGGCGCGTCTCGTCTGGCAGCGCGTAGAGCCGCTGGATCGAATCGTACAGGATGGCCGCCGAGCCGCCGGGAAAGTCGCAGCGCGCCGTGCCGTAGTCCGGCATGAAGAGGGTGTCGCCGACGAAGACGGCATCGCCGATGCGCCACGACATGTGCGCCGGCGTGTGCCCCGGGGTGTGCAGTGCCTGCACTTCGAGCGTGCCGATCCGCAGCCGCTCGCCCTCGTCGATCAACAGATCGAAGTGGCTGCCGTCGACGGGAAAGGTCTCGGGCAGGCCGTAGAAGTCGCGGAAGGTGCGCTGGATCTCGCCGATGCGCGCCCCGGTGACGGAGCGCGCGCCGAACCGCTCGCGGAAGAACGGCAGCCCGGAGCAGTGGTCCGCGTGCGCATGGGTATCGATGGCATAGGCCAACTCGAGGCCCAGCCGTGAGATCGTGGCCGCGATCGCTTCGGCGGAGCTCCAGGAGGTCCGTCCACTGCGCGGATCGTAGTCCCGGACCGGATCGATCACGACGCCCGCCCGTCCGTCGTGGACGAGGTAGCTGAGCGTCGAGGTGGCCGGATCGAAGAAGGCCTCGATGTCCATGGGGGTCGCTCCTTGTCGCAGCGGGTTCCGCGCCACGGGTATCCAAACAACCCCGGTGTGGAGCACGATCCGTACCATCTCGAGAGGAATAAAAAATCTATTCTCTACAGATATTTACGGTCGCTCCTGCCGGTTCCGAATATTTCAGTCGAAATTTCTATGGATCACCGACTTGAAACATGAAATCATCTTGAAACATGCGCTCGGCCGACTCTTCCTCCGACCTCGACGCCTCTCTCGAAGACTTCCTCGAAGAGATCGGGCCGCGCCACGCGTTCGAGACGCTCGCCGGGCTGCTCCCCGACGCTGCGATCTTCGCCGTGGACGCCGAGCGCAACATCCGGCTGTGGAGCGATGGCGCCGAGCGCGTGCTCGGTTTCGCCCGGGCCGACGTCGTGGGCCGGCTGTGTCTCGCCGGCATCCGCTGTCGCAATTGCATGATCGGCTGCGGCCTCTCCGAGTACGGCCAGATCGACGGCTTCGCGCTCGAACAGTACCGCCAGGACGGACGCGTGATCAGCGTTCGCAAGTACGCGAAAGCGTTCCGCGACGCGGAAGGTCGCTTCGCCGGTGGCATCGAAGTCCTGGTCCCGAGCGGGCCCGTGTTCTCGCCGCCCTCGCCGCTCGCCGGATTGCCTCGCGATGCCGAGCTGTTCCACGGCATCGCGAGCCGAGACCCGGTGATGCAGCGCGCCTTCCAGACCGTGCGCAACGTCGCCGAAACCGACGCCACGGTGCTGGTGCGCGGAGAGAGCGGGACGGGCAAAGAGCTGGTGGCCCGTGCGCTGCACGCCGAGGGCCATCGGCACCAGGGGCCGTTCGTCGCGGTGAACTGCGCCGCGCTCACGCCTTCGCTGATCGAGAGCGAGCTCTTCGGCCACAAGCGCGGCGCTTTCACCGGCGCCGTGGCGGATCGACGCGGACTCTTCGAGCAGGCGAACGGCGGCACGCTGTTCCTCGACGAAGTCGCCGAGCTGCCGCTCGGGCTGCAGGCGACGCTGCTCCGCGTGCTGGAGCAGCGCACCATCACGCCCGTCGGCGCGAGCCGGGAGGTTCCGGTGGACGTGCGGATCGTGGCCGCCACGCATCGCGCGCTCCGGCGGGAGGCGGCGCGCGGCCGCTTCCGCGAGGATCTTCTCTATCGCCTGCGCGTCGTTCCGATCTTCCTGCCGCCGCTGCGCGAGCGGGCTGGCGACGTCGAGTTGCTGCTGCGCCGCTTCGTCGCCGAGTTCAGCGCGCGCGGGCCGCGCCGGATCGAACGGATCGCGCCGGAGGCGATGCGGGCACTGCTCGGCCATGCCTGGCCGGGCAACGTGCGCGAGCTGCGCAACGCGGTCGAGTACGCGTTCGCGGTGGGCCGGGGGCCGGAGCTGCTGATCGCCGAGCTGCCTACCGAGCTTCGGGATGCGACCTCGCGGGGGCCGTTGTCGATCGATGTCGTCCCGCGACAGCGGTTCCAGGACCCCGTCACGCCGGAGGCGGAGCAGATCCGCTCCGCGCTCGAGCGGAGTCACGGCCGGATCGGCAAGGCTGCAGCGCTGCTCGGGATGAGTCGCCCGACGTTCTGGCGCAAGCGCAAGCGCTACGGTCTTTGAAGGCAACTCCGTGTCCTGTGCTCTCGTCTCGCAACGAGACGCGCGGAGACGAGCAAGAGGAGGATCCGATGGGCATCCGGGAATGGATCGCACCGCGTTTGCAGGACCGCGTGATGCGTATCTTCGATGAGTTGCGCCCGGAGGCGGTGGCCCCGGTTCATGGCGAGGTGCTCGAAGTCGGCTTTGGGACCGCCCTCAATCTCGAGCACTTCGGGGATCGCGTGAGTTCCGTCACGGGACTCGACCCGATGACGACGGACGGGGTTCCGGCGATCGAGCAGCGGATCTCCGAGGCTCGCTTCCCTGTACATCGAACGGTGTTGAGGGCGGATGGGGAGCTGCCGTTCGACGCCGGGCGCTTCGACTGCGTGCTCACGACGTGGACCCTGTGTTCGATTCCCGATCCGCAGCGGGCACTCGCCGAGATGCGCCGTGTCCTCGCGCCCGGTGGCCACTACGTGTTCATCGAGCACGGCCTCAGCAGCGATTCCCGCACGGCGCGCTGGCAGCATCGGCTCAATCCGATCTGGCGCCGACTCAGCGGTGGATGCAACATGGACCGGCGCATGGACGAGCTGATCGAGCGGGCTGGCTTCGAGCTGGTCTCGCTCGATCGCTTTCGCGGCCCCGCTCCCGGCCTGCTCGCGAGCATGTACCGCGGGATGGCGAAGCGCGCTTCTCGAGCTGACTGAGGGGGGAGCCTTCCGCCTTCGGCTGCAAAAGCTCCTTCTGCTTTTCCGGCCAGGTCCAGGGTCAGTCGCGCGCGTGTAGGGCCAAGGCCTTCTCGAGGAGACCGTCGCCGTCGAGTCCGTCGATGCGCCACAGCTCCGGGTCGTCCGGCGCCAGGCAGGGCCAGTAGAGCGACGTCATGCCGGCATGGATCATCCGGTCGGGCGTCGTGTCGAGCATGCCGGCGACGTTCGGGTTGTCGTTCTCGACCGGATCGATCCAGATGACCTTCGCGCCGGCCGGAAGCGTCTGGATGCGTTCCGGCCAGGTCCGTTCGTGGAAGAGCGAGATCGAGAATCCGCTCAGCAACTGCGAATCGAGTCCGTGCTGGTCGAGCAGCCGCTGGCAGAGCTGTGCGCCCATCGAGAGCCCGGTCCCCGATCCGACGACGAAGAGCGCCGGCTCGCTGCGGCCATAGCGCCGGTACGTGTAGACGCCCTGCTCGAGTTCCGCTTCTCGGCACGGGCCGTCGGGCTCCGGGATCGCGAGCCCCTGGCGCGGGAAGATCACGAAGTGCGCGCCGTTCACCGCGTCGATCGTGCGCGCCAGGCCGAAGGCCATCTCGCGCGGCGTCGCGCATACGTAGTCGTAGCAGCCGAGACCGATCCGGATCGCCGTCACCTCGCGGTCTCCCGCGTGGGTCGGACCGTCCGTCCCGAGGCCCTTGTCGGCATGGGAGCGGATGGCCCGGTACGGGAGACCCCGGCGCAGCGCGTTGTTGACGGCCGGCCAGGTGCGGCTGTTGTAACAGAGGAAGGTGGACTCGAGCGCGATGAACTGACCGGTGAGGTCGGAGTTGATGGCCTCGGCCACGTGCGCGGCGCCCTGCTCGTTCGCCCCGACGTCGAAGACCCGGGCGTCCGGATCCGGGTCGAATGGCGTGATGATCCGCCCGCGCTCGCAACCGGTCGAGGTGCCGATGTCTGGCGAGACATACAAAATGGAGCGTCCCCGACGACGGCTGACCTCTTCGGCGCGCGGCAGGAGAACTTCGCGCAGGAAGTTTCGCGGGACGAAGGACGGGCCGTCGAGTTCGGCCCCGTCGACGAGTGCAGCAAAGGAGCTCGGCTCTCCGTCGCCGCGCAGGCGAATCGGGAACGTCGGCGGCTTCGTGATGTCGGGCACGACCTCTTCGAGAAGCTCGGCATCGCGGGCGAGGTCGAGGCGCCGCTGCTCGCAGAACGCCGCGAGCATCTCGCTGGTGTGGAACGGATCTGCGTGCGGGTCGCCGGTGAAGCGCCGCAGTACGTGCTCGAGGTCGGACTGCGAGATCGGAGCGCCGTGGGTTCGGGGTTTGCGCTCGTCCGGAAGCCCGTAGGCGCTCAGCGTCCGCGCCCACACCAAGCTCGGCCCGGCGTCCCGGCGGGTCAGCGTCAGGGTCTCGTCGACCTCGTCGAGCCGGTGGCCGAAAATCGAGTAGGTCTTCCAGCCAGAGGCCGCCGCCCGGGCGGTGGTGGTGCTCGAGAACTTGTAACGCGCGAAAGTGCTCCCGGAGAGCGACGAGAGGTTGTCCACGACGATCAGCGTGATGTTGTCGAAGCCGCGCTGACCGATGGTGTTGACGGCCGACCAGAACTCCGGCTCGGCGACGCAGCCGTCGGAGGCGATCACCCAGACGTGCGGACGGAAGGGGTGCAGACCGTCGCGCTTCTCTCCGAGCGCCCGCAGGTAGTCGCAGAGCACGAAGGCCGGGGCGCGCGCGACGTCCCCGGCGAGGTCGGCCGACATGCCCCGGTAGGGCAGGACCGAGACGGGCCGTCCGTCCTGCCAGATCCCCTCCGGATGCGACGGCGTGCCGCCCACCATGCAGCGACTCTTCACCCATTCCTCGGGGACGGCGTCCGGGAACAGGCGCCAGAGACACTGGTAGATCACCTCGGGGCCGTGCCCGTTCGAATAGAGGAAGGTGTCGTTGAAACGCGCCCAGGGATTGCGGAGATCCCAGAGGACGTGTCGGCCGAGCAGGCAGGAGATGATCGTCGACGACGCCCCGACGGCAGCGAGATGGGCCGTGCCGGTCGGGTGCTTCGCGCAGAATTGACGGACCGTGGCGTAGGCCCCGAGCAGCGTGGCGTCGGCGAAGGCCTGGAGCCCCGCCTGATCGTCCTCGAAGTCGCGGGGACTCTCGCCGGGAAACCGACCCTGGAGCGTGACGGGTTCGAGTAGGGACATGGGCCTCGTCCGGAACTGGGTCTCGGGACACTCCGTCGTAGGGACGGAATTCCGACGGATCCTACGAAGCCCAGCCCGTCGAGATCAAGAGATTTCTTTCGCTCCTGCCGCGCTGCCGTGCCGGATGCGGCGCACGGGACGCGGTCGCGGCGCGAGGAGGCCCGGCGCGACGGGAGCCTGGGGCGGATCGGCGGGCGGAGCGGAGTTCCGAGGCGGACAGCCGTCCGTTTCGGCTACCCCCGGTAAATCGGGAGTATAGGGCGTAACAGCTCCGTTCTGCACTCCACGGACCACGTAGGGACGCGATGGCGAATCCCGAGGGGACCCCGCGGCGGGCACTTCCTCGCCCGATCCCAGCGACCGGATCGCTTTCAGCGGTCGGCGTCCCGCTCCCCGGCGGCCCGCCAGCCCGGCATCGTCGGGTGGATCGGCGGCGGCAGCGGCGGGGGTTCGGGGAGCGCGCCGTCGGGACGCGGCCACAGGACCGGGGTGACATCGGAGCGGATCGGCTCGCCGGGGCGGATGCCCGCTCGATCGACGGCGAAGTGCGGGAGGGCGGAATCACTGCGGTGGATGCCGTCGGCGAACAGGATCACCGTGTGGACGCGGCGCATGCGGCTGGTGCGGTTGGGGCCCGCGAGATGGATGGTGAGTCCGTGGTGGAATGCGACACCGCCGCGCGGCACCTCGCAGTACACCGGATCGATGCCGCGGCCGATGGCCGGATCCGACAGGTCGAACCCCTGGCCGGCGAAGATGTTGGCGAAGCGGCGCACGCCGTCGAACCGGTGGGAGCCGGGGACGTAGCCCATCGCACCGCTCTCGAGGGTCGAACCGTCGAACGGGATCCACGCCGTGATGGTGTCGGTCTCGACCATCGGCCAATAGGGCTGGTCGTTGTGGGCGTCGGTGCCGCGGCCGCCGGGCTCCTTGTAGAGCGCCTGGTCGTGCCAGAGGCGCAGAC
>CAYOHN010000119.1:0-10143 GCA_964403735.1 uncultured Spirochaetales bacterium
GACCATTCGGTGGCGAAGATCGCCGGGCACAGACGCGAGGGCAGCTCGAGCTGGCGGCGTGCTTCCTCCGCTTCCTCCGGCGCCGGATAGAGCCAACGCCGGAGGTCGAAATCGAGCAGCCCGCGCAGCCGGTCCAGGCAGCGATCCATTTCGTTCCGGAACACGGGTTCGTGTCGATAGAGGTCCCGCCCCATGTCCGGGTACTGACTTCCGGCGCCGGAGAACAGGAACACCACGCCCGATGCATCGCTCTCGCGCCGGCCGGAAAATACCCGGAGCGGGTCCTTGCTCTCGAGCGCCTCGGCGGCCTCCTCTGCGCCGCGAGCGGCGAGCACCCGCCGGTGGTCCCAGGCCTCGCGTCCTTCCTGCAGCGTGAAGGCGACGTCCGCAAGGTCGGCCTCCGGGTTCGCGCGCAGCCACGCGGCGAGCTGTGCGCTGGCGGCGTCGAGCGCGCTCGCGGACCGGGCCGAGAGTGGAAGCAGCTGCCACGGCCGCGTCGGCGGGTCCGTGGCCGGTAGCGCCGGCGCCTCCTCGAGGATCACGTGCGCATTGGTTCCGCCGATCCCGAGCGAGGACACCCCCGCACGCCGCGGCGTTTCTTGCTCCGGCCACGGACGCAGCTCGGCGTTCACGACGAACGGGCTCGCGGCGAAGTCGATCTCGGGATTCGGCGCGGTGAAGTGCAGGGTCGGCGGCATCTCGCGCGCTGCGAGCGCCCGAGTCACCTTGATCACGCTCGCGACACCGGCGGCGGTGTCGAGGTGGCCGATGTTGCTCTTCACGGAACCGATCCGGCAGTACCCGGTTCGATCGGTGGTCTCGCGGAACGCCTGCGTGAGGGCGGAGATCTCGATCGGGTCGCCGACAAGCGTCCCAGTGCCGTGCGCCTCGACGTAGTCCAGCGTATCGGCGCTGACACCGGCCAGAGACAGGGCCTCAGTCACGACGGCCGCGTGTCCTCCGACGCTCGGCGCCAGATAGCCGACCTTGCCGGCTCCGTCGTTGTTGACCGCCGAGCTGCGGATCACGGCCGAGATGCTGTCGCCGTCGTCGAGCGCGTCGGACAGGCGCCGCAGCACCACGATGCCGACGCCGCTCGCCACCACGGTGCCGGCGGCGCGCGCGTCGAAGGGGCGGCAGTGGCCGTCCGGCGAGACCGGCTCGTTCTCGCGGTAGAAGTATCCGCGGCCGTGTGGGATGCGGATCGAAACCCCGCCGGCCAACGCCAGGTCGCACTCGCCCGCGAGCAGGCTCTGGCAGGCCGCGTGGATCGCTACCAGCGACGTCGAACAAGCGGTCTGGATCGCCATGCTCGGGCCCCGCAAGTCGAGCTTGTACGACACGGTCGTCGGCAGGAAGTCGCGGTCGTTGCCGGTATGGCGGAGCAGGAAATCGCCGACGGAGCGGACCAGCCCGGGATTGCTCATCAGGTTGTACATGAAATACGCGTTCATTCCGCAGCCGGCGAACACGCCGATCGAGCCGGGGAAGCGCTTCGGGGCGTGGCCGGCGTGCTCGAGCGCCGTCACTGCGCACTCGAGGAAGTGCCGGTGCTGTGGATCCATGATCCCGGCGTCCTTCGGACTGACCCCGAAGAAGCTCGCGTCGAACATCGCCACGTCGTCGAGCGGACCGCCCGCCTTCACGTAGTCCGGGTCTTGGAGCGTCGCGGGATCGACCCCGGCCTGGAGCAACTCTTCGTCCGAGAGCGGGCGGATCGACTCGACGCCGCTGCGAAGGTTCTGCCAGAACTCGTCGACGCTCCGCGCGCCTGGGAAGCGTCCTGCCATGCCGATGATGGCGATCGCCTGATCGGGACCCTCCTGACTCACGCGTCGCCTCCCGTGCCGCGCGGGTGGCCCCGGCGGCCGGCGCGGGCCGCCTGGCGCGCGGCCAGCGCGCTCCGCCGCTGCGCCCCGCGATCCCGGCTCTCCTGCAACGACGGTCCGCCCGAGCCCTCGGACAGGAAGGCGGCCAACGTCTTCACGGTCGGGAACCGGAACAGATCGGTGATCGCCACAGGCTGCAGGAGAACCTCGCCGAGGCGGCGATGGGTCTTCACGGCCAGCAGCGAGTGGCCACCGAGATCGAAGAAGTTGTCCTCGAGTCCCACCCGCGGCACCCGCAGGATCTCCTGCCACACCGTGGCGATTTGCTTCTCGAGATCGTTAGCCTGCGCAGCTGTGGCGGTGACCGTGGCGCTCGTCGACACCGGCGTCGTATCGATGGGTCCGGGCAATGCTTTGCGGTCTATCTTCCGGTTCGGTGTCTGGGGAAAGGAATCGAGGGCGACGAAGTGCTGCGGCACCATCGCCTCCGGGAGTCGGGCGCGGAGGAACTCGCGCACTTCGCGCGGACTCGGCGGTGCCTTCGGGTCGGCCGCAATCAGGTAGCCGACGAGGCGAACGTCGCCCGGCTCGTCTTCCCGCGGCATCACCACCGCCTCGCGGATGCCCCGGTGTTCGGCCAATCGCGCCTCGATCTCGCCGAGTTCGATGCGATGGCCGCGGATCTTGACCTGGTGGTCGATCCGACCCAGGAATTCGAGCACGCCGTCGACGCGCCAGCGCGCCAGGTCGCCAGTCCGGTAGAGGCGCCTCCCGGACTCGTTGCGGAAGGGGTCAGCGACGAAGCGTTCCGCCGTGAGCTCGGGCCGACCGAGGTACCCGCGCACCACGCCCGCACCGCCGATGTACAGCTCGCCGACCACGCCGGGGGGGACCGGCCGACTCCGAGCGTCGAGCACATACAGCACGGTGTTCGCGATCGGTCGTCCGATCGGGATCACGTCGCGCTCCTCTCCCACTTCGTGCACGGCCGACCAGATCGTGGTTTCGGTCGGACCGTACATGTTCAGGATCCGGTTCACGCCCGCAGCGCGAAGTTGGGCGGCCAGCGCCGGCGGGAACGCCTCACCGCCCACCATCATCACGTGCAAGGAGCCGAGCGCTGCGCGCGCGGCTTCGTCCTGCACCAGCATGCTCGCAAGCGACGGCGTACACTGCAGGTGCGTCACGCCGAAACGTCGGATCTGATCTGCGATCGAACCCTCGTCGGCCGCACCGGATCGGGCGACCGGTTGAGCCTGCTCGCGCACGCGGTTCAGGTGCCCGAGGTGTCGAAGCGTCTGCTCCTCGTCCACACCGAAGTCGATCAGGCAGGCGATCTCATCGACACCGAGCCCTTTGAGTTGGTCCACCACGGCGAGTGCACGCGGAATGTCGCCGAACAACGCGCTGGTCTCGTAGTAGCGTTCGAAGGAGTAGGCGAGCAGACCCTCCAGCTCCTCCTCGGTCAGCGAGTCGAGGTCGATGTCGACGCTGGTCGTGCCATCCGCACGCTTCTTGTATGCGGTCCAGCTCTGGGCGAAGCCCTTCACGAGTCCGAGGGAGGAGCCGAGATACGCCATCATCGGCCGGCGCACGGTCTCGCGCACCGCTTCGTCGTCGTCCCCGATGAATGTGTGCAGCATCAGCGTGACGTGGCCATCGCCCGGGTGTCCTGCCGCCTTCCACGCCTCGCGGTAGATCTTCAGCTTGCCTGCCACCTCGTCGAGCGACTGACCGAGCAGATGGGTCAGGATCGACGCCCCCATGACGGCGGCGGCGCGGAAGGTCTCTGGCGAGCCTGCGGCGGTCAGCCAAACCGGCAGCTCGGGCTGCACGGGCCTCGGAAGCGTGCGGATCTCGAAGGTCTCGCCGTTCGGCCCCGGGAACGGAATCGCTTCGCCCCGCCACAGACGCCGGATCACGTCGATGCCAGCGACCATCCCCTCGCGCGCCGTGGCGAAGGCGTCGGGTGCGAGGACGAAGTCCCTGGGCTGCCATCCCGAGGCGAAGGAGATGCCGACGCGACCTCCCGAGACATTGTCGACGAAGGCCCACTCCTCGGCAATGCGCGCGGGGTGGTGCAGCGCGTTGACGACGCTCCCGGCGCGGATTCCGATCCGCCGGGTGACGGCCGCCAGCGCGGCGCTCGTCACGGCGGGATTCGGATACAGCCCGCCGAAGTCGTGGAAGTGTCGCTCCGGAGTCCAGACGGCGGCAAAGCCATGGCTGTCTGCGTACTTCGCGCCCTCGAGCAGCAGCCGATACTTGTCGGCGCCTGCGCTGGCGGCGCTGGCGAAGTACATGAGGCTGAAGTCGATCGGGCGTTCGGCATGAGTGCCCGAGCGCACGGCGCGGATTGCCGCGCGCTGCTGGTCTTCGTGCAGGACGAGCCGCAGGCCTCGCGCGAGCGTCCAGAGAAGTTCGAGTACCGAGATGTCGAACGAGAGACTCGTGACGGCCAGCCAGGTGCCCGGCGTGCCATCCGGTCCCGTCGCCGGAAGCTTGGCGTCCATCCCGGCGAAGAAGTTCACCACGTTTCGGTGCTCCACCATGACGCCTTTCGGCTTGCCGGTGGACCCGGAGGTGTAGATCACATAGGCGAGGTGCGACGAGGTGACGCCGGAGACCGGATTGCCGTCGGGTCGGCCCTCGTACACCGATTCGTCGTCGAGCAGGACGACGCGCGCCCGGTGCGCGGGCAACTCGTGTTCGAGGTGCGACTGGGTCACCAGCACCGTCACGTCGGCATCCGAAATCATGTAGCCGATCCGGTCGGGCGGGTAGCTCGGGTCGAGCGGCACGTAGGCGCCGCCTGCTTTGTGGATCGCGACAAGCGCCACCACCAGCTCGAGCGAGCGGTCGGCGCACAACGCGACCCGCACGTCGGGGCCTACTCCGAGGCCGCGCAGGTGATGAGCGAGGCGGTTGGACCTCGCGTTGAGCTCGGCGTAGGAGAGCGTTTCGTCGCGAAACGCCAGCGCGGGCGCATCGGGCGTCCGCTCGGTCTGGGCCTCGATCTGGTGGTGGACGCATTCGTCCTGCGGGAAGGGCGCCTCGGTTTCGTTCCATGCGACGAGGAGTCGATGCTCCTCGTGGGAATCGAGCAATGGCAGCGACTCGAGCCGGCGCGCCGGATCGGCGACGATCGCCTCGAGCATGCGCTCGAAGCTCGCGAGGAGCCGTTCGGCGGTCTCGGCGTCGAAGCGTGGCTCGTCATAGGCAAGCTTCAACACGAGGCCCGATTCGCCGTAGGCGTAGAGCGTCAGCGGGTAGTTCGTTCGTTCGACGAGCCGGAACCGGCGCCGCGCGAACGTTTCGCCCTGCACACGCATCTGCGAGTCGAGCAGAGCATGGTCGAAGACCACCAGGCTTTCGAAGAGCGGATGACCGGGCGGAACTTCCGACCATACTTGGACCGAGACCAGCGGCGTGTGCTCGAACGGACGCACGCGCCGCTCGTTCGCGCGCAGGGCGCGGAGCCAGGCGGCGACTGGCTGGTCCCCCGGGAGGCGCACGCGGACCGGCACGGGATTGATGAGGCAGCCGACCATCCCCTCGGCGCCATCGACGGAGCTGGCGCGGCCGGCGCGGACCGACGCGAAGACCACGTCCTGCTCGCCGCTCCAGCGCCCCAGCAACGCGGCCCACGCGCCGTGGATGATCGACCCGAGCGAGAATCCCTCCCGCTCGGCGACGTCGCGGAGAGAGGCCGTGAGAGGCTCTGCCATCACGCGTTCGCACTCGCCACGGTTGCTTGCACGTGCCGCCACCGGAGGCGCAGGCAGCGGCGTCGCGGCCCGGAAGCCTGCCAGGGCCTCACGCCAGAAGGCCTCAGCGGCGCCCAGATCCTGGGCTGCCACGTGGCTGGCGTGGTCTGCGAAGGGGCGCGGAGCCGGCCGTTCGCAGGGCGGCCCTCCGCGCTCCTCTTCGTAGAGCGAAAAAACGTCGCCGAGCACGATCGGGAACGAGCGGCCGTCACAAACGATGTGATGAACGGTCCAGACGACCTCCCAGTGCGCGTCGGTGGTCTGGAACAGCGCGACGCGCAGCAGCGGCGCCTCGCGCAGATCGAAACCCCGCTCCCGCTCGGCGGCGAGGTGCGCCTCGAGTCGCGTTTGCTGCTCGTCCGCCGCAAGGCCCCGCCAGTCCTCCGCCACGAAAGGCAGCTCGGCGTCCACATGGACTTCCTGGACGGGATCCTCGACGCCTTCCCAGCGGAAACTCGTGCGCAGCGCCGGGTGCCGGACCACGACTCGGCCCCAGGCCCGCGCGAACGCGGCGCGGTCGAGCGCTTCGTCGAGGCTGCAGACGATCTGCTCGATATCGACGCCGGAACCCGGTGCGCTCAGATGGTGGAAGAGCATCCCCTGCTGAGTGGGAGTCAGGGGATAGGGGGCTTCGATCGGCTGCTTCATCGTGTCTCGATTCCAAGTGGGCCTTGGCGGCCACGGGAGCGGGTTCAAAGGATGTCTTCTCGGATCGGCTCGGCCATCTGGACGAACCCGATGATCAATTGTTGATTGCCCCGAGGGGGGGGATCGCCGCCTGCTCGAGAGATGAGTGACCGGAACCGGGTTCCGGTAACACCAAGCCAGCAACCAGGCCAGCACGGGCGAGCTGCTGGAAGCACAGTTTCAAAACGGTGTTCCGCTGCCGCGAGAACTTTCCTTATACCACGCGGTTGCCGCTCCGAGAAGAATCTCGGAAGAGGCTCCCGACGCGTCCCCGCCGCCCCTGCTCGAAACCAGTAGATCCGCGCCGGTCCGAGTCACGACGCCTCCGCGTCCGAGCCGGACGTTCGACGCGCCGCCAGGGAGTGACGCACGAAGTCGCGCAGCAGCCGCGGCGGGTACGGATCTGGCTTGCCCTGGAGGGCCCGCCGGGTCCGCCAGGCGGCGAAGGTCAGCATCCAGCTCAGGTTGGCGGCCAACAGGTAGAGCCGCCCATGATGGCTGAGGAAATAGCGATTCCGCGACTCGAACCAGTATGCCGCGCGCGGTCGGCTGACGTCCTTGAAGCCGGTCGAGCCGCCGCCCACGTGGGCCACCGAGCTCGTCGGCACGTACCACGTCTCCACGCCGGCTTTCGCGGCGCGGCGGCAGAAATCGGTTTCCTCGTAGTAAAGGAAGAACCCTTCGTCGAAGAGCCCGATGCGCTCGAATACCTCGCGTCGGATCAGCATGCTGGCTCCGGCGAGCCAGTCGACTCGCAGCGGCTCGGAAGGTATCGGCATCGCCACCTCCCAGCGTCGAAGCAGCCGAGACACGAGGCCGATCCCCAGATTTGCCACCAGCTCGCCGGTCAGCGTGGGGAAGCGGAACAACGTGGTGTGGGGCTCCCCATCCGGACCGTGGATGTAGCTGCCGACGATCCCCGCCTCGGGATGTGCGTCCTGGAAGGCGAGGAGTTCGTGCAGGGCGCCGGGTTCCGGGAAGGCATCGGAGTTGAGCAGGTAGATCGCATCCGGTGGATCCGGCTCCGCTAGTGCCTGTCTCGCCCCGGTATTGAGTCCATAGCCGAACCCCCCGTTGTGCCCGGATTCGATCACCGAGATGCGCTCCTCGGCGCCCATCTCGCGCACGCCGTCCGCGAGCCGTTCCACGGATCCATCCCCGGAGTCGTTGTCGACGACGACCGCGCGCGCCGTCGGGATGGCCTCGAGTTCGGGCAGCAGGGCCTGCAGCGCGCGCAGCGTCATGTCGGGCGTCCGGAAGTTGACGACGATCGCGAGAACTCTCACGAAGTCATCCGTTCCACGTGTCTTCCCGCAGCGCCGGATTGCGCGCAGCGCGCGCGGCGGGACATCAGCGCACCCCCGCGCCGCGCAGCAACCCGCGCAGGCGCGCCCACTGCCACGCCCGCAGTGAATCGCGGAACGCCGCATCCCCGTAGCGCGGCGCGCGTCTCCACGCGGCGACAAGATAGCCGGCAATGATCAGGAGCCCCCCAAGGACGTAGGGCCGCTCGCGCATCCGAAACACGCCGCTCGCCAGGATGTACGAAAACGAGGAGCCCATGAACCACTGCCCGGCGCCCCAACGAAGGCGGCCTCGATAGACACTCCGGTCGGACGAACCCATGAGGCGCAGGTGCACGATGCGCAGCGCCGGTTCGTCGATGCTGGCCGTGCGCAACCCGGCCATCCGGCAGCGATGGAAGTCGATGCCGTCCCACATCACCTCGCGGACGAAGCCCCCGATGCGTTCGAAGGCGTCGCGCCGGTAGAGCTTGAACTGACCCGCCACCATCTCGTCGATCATGAACTCCTCGACGAGCCGCTCGCCCTCGTAGCGATAGACCTTCCCGCTCACGGCGGCCAGCAGCGGGTCGGCGGCGAAATGCTCGAGACAGCGGGCGAGGTAGTCGGGTCCGAACTCGAGATCGACGTCCATCTTGGCGACGAAGTCGTAGTCGACGTCGGCGCTCTCGAGGCCAGCGTAGAACGCGTCGATCACGCCTCCGCCCACCTTGCGGAAGCCCCGATCGCCGCGACGGACGACCCGCAGCCACGGGATCCGCGCGCTGGCCTCGGCCAGGATCTTCGGGGTGTGATCCGAGGAGCCGTCGTCGACGACGATCCAGCGTACCGGCGCGAGCGTCTGCGCTGCCATCGCGGCGATCGTGCGCGCGAGCGTCCGCTCTTCGTCGCGCGCCGGAGAGATCACGAGGATGTGCGCGGTCGCGGACTGCATGTGCCCTCGAGTGTCCTCTCGCACGATCCGAAGAACATGCGACCGTATCGGCCCTGATGCCGACCTACGATAGGCTAAAGCCGCGCTACGAAATCTCCCTAGGGGGAGAATTCCCGGAGAAGATTCCTGGACAACACGCACGCCCGCGCAGTGTCGGCTTCCTCACCCCGGCGAGGCTCCCGCCTCCGTCACCTGGTGCGGGACGGGGCGGCATCGACGCTCTGGGCGCTGGGCCGGACCCGGCCCCCGCGCGGCGCGCGGGGGATGCTCACCGTGGTGACGCTGCACCGGATCCTGCCGGCCGAGCAGCTCCGTCAGTATCCGTTGCCGACCCTCGCAATGACGCCGGAGCGCCTTGCCGAGCTGCTGCGTTTCTTCACCGCGCACTACCGCTGCCGCACGCTCTCCGACGGCGTCGGCGCCTGGCGGAACGGCGCCCCGGGAGCGGAGCACGGCCTGCTGTGTCTTACCTTCGACGACGGGCAGCTCGACAACTACCGGCACGCCCGCCCGGTGCTGGCGCGCTTCGGCGTGCCGGCCACGTTCTTCGTGCCGTCCGGCTCCGTCGGCTCTCGCGAGTTGCTCTGGCACGATGGCATCGCCTATGCGGTGGACCGAATCGTGCGCGATGCGCCGGATCCGAGCGAGCGGCTGTACGAGCTGCTGGGCCGGAAGCTCGAGTGCGTCGATCAGAACCCGGCGCCGGCTGTGGTCGGCTTCGCCAAGACGCTCGAGCCCCGTGCGCGCGACGAGCTCCTCGCGCGGCTCCGGGCGGCCGCCGGCGGCCCGTCGCAGCCGGACTGGGACGGAATGATGAACTGGCACGAGCTGCGCGCGCTGCGCGCGGAGGGGCACGAGATCGGCTGTCACTCGCGCTCGCACGAACTGCTGCGGAACGTCGATGACGACGTGCTGATGCGCGAAGTCGCCGGCGCGCGGCGCGAGCTGGAAGCGGGTCTCGACGCCGCGGTTCCGACCTTCTGCTACCCGAACGGAGACTTCGACGCCGCCGCACTCGCCGCCGTGCGCGACGCCGGCTTCGCGTGCGCCGTCACGACCGAGGTCGGCCTGAACCCTCCCGGCGCCGATCTGCACGCCTTGGCGCGCATCGATCTGCCGATGGCGCAGACCCACGACCGGCGGGGTCAGTTCTCGGGCCCGGTCGTCGCGTGGCGTCTCACCGGACGCTTTCCGGTCGCGGCGTGAGCGATCGCATCGGCGTCGTCGCGAGCCAGTATCCGGCGCTCTCGCACACGTTCATCCGCCGCGAGATCGCCGCGCTGCGCCGCACCGGGCTGGAGGTCCTGCCGTTCTCGATCCGGCGCACGCCGCCGGAGCAGCTGCTCACCGCCGCGGATCGCGACGAAGCGCAGCGGACGACGTGGGTGCTGCCGGCGTCGCCGTTTGCGCTGGCCGCGGACCATGGGTGGGCCTTCGGCCGTGCACCGCTGCGTTACCTGCGTACGCTCGCGCGCGCGCTCGCGCAGCGCCCGCCCGGTCTGCGGTCGCTGCTGTGGGCGAGCTTCTATTTCGCCGAGGCGATCCGTCTGGCCCGACTCCTCGACCGCGCCGGCGTGCGACACCTGCATACACACTTCGCCAACGCCGGTGCCGACGTGGCC
>CAYOHN010000120.1:0-10000 GCA_964403735.1 uncultured Spirochaetales bacterium
ACTCGAACTCGAACGCGAGACGCTGATCGCCGAGGTCCTGCGCCGGAACCCGAGCATCGCCGCCGCCCGCTTCGCGTGGCGCGCCGCGCTGGCGCGCTACCCGCAGGTGACGTCGCTCGACGACCCGAAGGTCGGCTACTCGATCGCGCCGCGGACCTTCGGTTCCGGGACGGTGTCGCAGGAGGCGCACCGCTTCGACGTCAGCCAGGCGATCCCGTTCCCCGGCAAGCTCGCGTTGCGCGGCGCCGCGGCGCTCGCCGAGGCCCATGCGGCCGGGCAGGATCTCGCCGCCGTGCGGCTGCGACTGGCCGCCCTCGCGTCGATCTGGTTCGACGAGTACTGGCTACTCGCCCGCTCGGCCGCCATCACGGACGAGCATCTCGAGCTGGTGCGCGAGCTGCGCCAGATCGCGACGGCCCGCTACGAGAGCGGCCTCGCCGAGCAGCAGGATCCCCTGCGCGCCGAGATCGAGGAGGCGGAGCTCCTGCACCGCGAACTCGAGCTCGCGACGGCGCAGGCCATCACCCGCCAGCAGATCGCGGCGCTTCTCCACGTGCGCGACGCGAGCATCGTCCCGCCGCCCCCGGCGACGTTCACGCCGGCGGCGCTGCCGCCCGGGTCGGATGTCGAGACGAGCGATTTCGAGACCGCGCTCGCGGAGCGACCGGAGCTCCGTGCGGCCGGCGCCCGGATCGACGCGCGCGAGGCGGCCGAGGGCTCGGCCCTGCGCGAGTACTTCCCGGACTTCCGCCTCACCGGGACCTACAACCGCCTCTGGGCGGAAACCGACTTGCGTCCGATGGTCGGCCTCGAGCTGAACGTCCCGCTCTCGCTCGGACGCCGGCGCGCGGCCGTGGACCAGGCGCGCGCGGAGCTCGAGCAGGCGCGCCGCGAACGACAGCGGATCGAGGACGAAGTCCGAACGGAAGTGGTCACCGCCCGCGAGCGTCTCGCCGAAGCCCACCATCTCGGGGAGCTGCGGCGCGATCGCCTGCTGCCCGCAGCGCGGGACCGCGTCGCGGCCGTGCGCGCCGGCTTCGAGACCGGGCGTAGCGACTTCGACGACTGGATCGAAGCCGAACGCGCACTGCGCGATGCCGAGCTGGCCGTCGAGTCCGCGCGAATCGATGCGAGTCGCCGCGCGGCCGAGCTCGCCGCCGCACTCGGTCAGCTTCCGAGATCCGACACGTCCTCGGATCACTCCGGGGCGCATGGAGTCTCCGATGAATGACACGATGTTGCGATCCGTCCTGCCGGCCGCGCTGCTGGTTCTCGCCGCATGTGGCGGGGGCGGCTCCGAGCCGGCCCGCGTGGAGAGCGCGGGCCTCGTGCTCGAGGCCCGCACCGTCCCGGAAAACCCGCGCGTCGGTCGCAACGAGATCGAGGTCACGCTGCGCGACGCTGCCGGGGCGCCGATCGACGACGCCGACGTGTCGGTCCGGGTCCACATGCACGCGATGGGCGCGATGCCGGCGATGGGAGGACCGGCCAGCGTCGAGAAGAGCGGAGACGGCCGCTGGCGCGCCGCGTTCGAGCTGTCGATGGGCGGCTCGTGGATCGTCGAGGTCCAGGCCGATCGGCCCGAGGGCGGAGGGCTCGAGGCGGAGGGCTCGTTGACCGTCGGCACTCCGGGGCTGCGCCTCGAGTCGACCGGCGTCCTGGATCCGGCGCCCACCTCGGGAACGCCCGATGCTGCGGGCGACGCCGAGGCCGCGAAACCGGACGCTGCCGCCCCCGGTGCGTTCCGCTTCGACGAGTCCCGGCTGCGCCAGATCGGCGTCCGCAGCGAGCTGCCCGTTGCGGAGGAACTCACGACCACCGTCCGTGCACTCGGCCGCGTCGTGCTCGACGAGACGACACTCCATGACGTCACGATCCGCGTCGCCGGTTTCGTCGAGGAGATCGAGGCCGATGCGCTCGGCGAGCCCGTCGACGCTGGCCAGGTGCTGTTCCGCTTCTACAGCCCGGACGCCCACGCCGCACAGCGCGAGTACCTGACGGTGCTGCACAGTCAGAGGACGGCGCGCGGCAGCAGCGCGCCGGATCGGGTCGATGGCCTCGTGCGCGCCGCCGCCGAGCGGCTGCGGCTGTGGGGCATTGCGCCCGCCGACGTCGTCGCACTCGCGAATCGCGGCGCGCCGTTCGAGACGCTGCCAGTGCGCGCGCCGATCTCGGGCTACGTGGTCGAGAAAACGATCGTCGCCGGCAGCCCCGTCGAGGTCGGCCAGCGCGCCTACCGCATCGCGCCGCTCGATCGCGTATGGATCGAGGCGGAGGTCTACGAGGCTGAACTCCCGCGGCTCGCCGTCGGGCAACCCGCCGAGGTCGTGCTCCCGTACGCCGCGGACCAGCGCTTCCCGGCGACGATCGCCTATGTCTACCCGGACCTCGATCCGCAGCGGCGTACCGCGCGCATCCGCCTGGAGGTCGCCAATCCGGATCTCTCGCTGCGACCCGACATGTACGCCGATGTGTTCCTGCACCAGGCCCTCGGCCCGCGCTTCACGGTGCCGGCGAGCGCCGTGCTGCGCACGGGCGATCGCAGCTTCGTGTTCGTCGATCTCGGGTCGGGCCGGCTCCAGCCGCAGCGGGTCGTCACCGGCATCGAGAGCGAGGACCGCGTCGAGATCGTCTCCGGGCTCGAGCCAGATCAACGCGTCGTCGTGTCGGGAACCTTCCTCGTCGCCAGCGAGAGCCGGCTGCGCGCGGCGCTGGAGTCCTGGTGATGGCGGGCCCGGCTTCGTCGCACCTGCCGAGCGGCCCGGTTGCTTGGATCCTCGGCGCCTGCGCACGGCATCCGGCCCTCACGGCGCTGCTGGTCGCGGCCAGCGCGGTGTGGGGGGTGTGGTCCGTCCGCCAGGTCCCGCTCGACGCGATCCCGGATCTCTCGGACGTCCAGGTGATCGTGTTCACGGAGTGGCCCGGGCGCAGCGCGCAACTGGTCGAAGATCAGATCACGTTCCCGATCTCGTCGCAGCTGCTGTCGGCGCCGGGCGTGCGCGCCGTGCGCGGGCAATCCTTCTTCGGCATCTCGTTCGTGTACGCGATCTTCGACGACGCGACGGACCTGTACTGGGCGCGCAGCCGCGTACTCGAGTACATGGCCGGCGTCGAGAATCGGCTGCCCGACGGCGTCGTGCCGGTACTCGGGCCCGACGCGACGGGAGTCGGCTGGGTGTTCGAGTACGCGCTCGTCGACCGCTCCGGTCAGCTCGACCTCGCCGATCTGCGCTCGCTCCAGGACTGGACGCTGCGCTACGCGCTCGCGAGCGTGCCGGGCGTCGCCGAGGTGGCGTCGCTCGGCGGCTCCGTCCGCCAGTACCAGGTCAACGTCGATCCGAACCGGCTCGCCGCCCGCGGCGTCACGCTCGGCGAGGTGATTCGCGCGGTCCAGGCGTCGAACGAGGACGCCGGCGGCCGCGTCGTCGAGATGGCCGGGCACGAGTACGTCGTGCGCGGCCGGGGCTATCTGCGCTCGCCGGAGGACCTGGAGCGCGTGGCGCTGCGCGCGAGCGATGGCGTCCCCGTCACCGTCGCCGACGTCGCCCGCGTGACACTCGGCCCCGACATGCGCCGCGGCGTCGCCGAGCTCGACGGCGAAGGCGAAGTGGTCGGCGGCATCGTCGTCATGCGTTACGGCGGCGATGCGCTGGCGGTGATCGACGCGGTGAAGGCACGCCTCGCCGAGCTTTCGGCGACGTTGCCCCCCGGCGTCGAGATCGTCCCGACCTACGACCGCTCCACGCTGATCCGCGCCGCGGTCGACACGCTGCGCTGGGCGCTCGTCGAGGAGCTGGCGATCGTTTCCCTCGTGGTCTTCCTGTTCCTGCTGCACGTGCGCAGCGCGCTGGTGCCGATTCTGACGATCCCGATCGGCGTCGTGATCGCGTTCATCCCGATCTACTACCAGGGCATGACGGCGAACATCATGTCGCTCGGCGGCATCGCCGTGGCGATCGGGGCGATGGTGGACGCCTCGATCATCCTGGTGGAGAACGCGCACAAGAAGCTCGAGGCATGGAACGAATTGCCCGCCGACGAGCGTCCAGCGCGGCACGAAGTCGTGATTCATGCGATGCAGGAGGTGGGCCCCAGCATCTTCTTCGCGCTGCTGGTGATCACCGTCTCGTTCGTGCCGATCTTCGCGCTGACCGACACGGCCGGGCGGCTGTTCAAGCCGCTCGCGTTCACGAAGACCTACGCGATGGGCTTCGCCGCGGCGCTCTCGGTCACGCTGACGCCGGCGCTCGCGGCGCTCGCGATCCGCGGCCGGATCCGGCGCGAGGACGAGAACCCGATCAGCCGCGGGATGATTCGCGTCTACGAGCCGGTCGTGCGCTGGGTGGTCCGGCGGCGCGGCTTCGTCATCGTCGGCGCGCTGCTGCTGATGGGGGCGACCGTGCCGGCCTACTGGTCGCTCGGTACCGAGTTCATGCCGCCGCTCAACGAGGGCGCCATCCTGTACATGCCCACGGCTCCGCCCGGCATGTCGATCACCGAGGCGCAGCGCGTCTTGCAGCTCCAGGACCGCGAGCTGCGCGCGTTCCCGGAGGTGGCGCGCGTGTTCGGCAAGATCGGCCGCGCCGAGACCTCGACGGATCCGGCCCCGCTGTCGATGGTGGAAACCGTCGTCACATTGAAGCCGAACTCCGAGTGGCGACCCGGGATGACCTACGAACGCCTCATCCAGGAAATGGACGCGAAGCTCCGCTACCCCGGCATGCCCAACATCTGGTGGATGCCGATCCAGACGCGCAACGAGATGCTGTCGACCGGCGTGCGCGCCCAGCTCGGGGTCAAGGTGTTCGGGGCGGACCTCGCGGTGCTCGAACGGGCCTCGATCGACATCGAGAAGGCGCTGGCCGACGTGCCCGGCACGCGCAGCGCCACCGCCGAGCGGCTGACCGGAGGATTCTACCTCGACATCGAGACCGACCGCGACGAGATCGCGCGCGTCGGCCTGACCATCCGCGAT
Organism: uncultured Spirochaetales bacterium; assembly: GCA_964403735.1. Taxonomy (GTDB): domain Bacteria; phylum Myxococcota_A; class UBA9160; order UBA9160; family PR03; genus CAADGG01. The sequence continues at coordinate 4,976 of CAYOHN010000120.1, forward strand.
GTCCACGAGGCGATCGAAGCCGCGATCGGCGGCCGCAACGTCACATCGACCGTCGAAGGCCGCGAGCGCTATCCGGTGCAGGTTCGCTACGCGCGCGACTACCGGGAAGACCCCGAGGCGCTGTCCCGCGTACTGGTGGCGACGCCCGACGGCGGATCCGTGCCGCTCGGCCAGCTCGCGCGCATCACGACCACCACCGGGCCGGACATGGTCCGCAGCGAAGCCGGGCAGCTTTCGGGTCTGGTGCAGGTGGACGTCGGCGATCGGCCGATCGTCGATTACGTCGCCGATGCAAAGGCAGCCGTCGCCGAGCAGGTCCAGCTGCCGCCCGGCGTGCGGATCGAGTGGGCCGGCCAGTTCCGATCCTGGGAGCGCGCGCGCGACCGGCTCTTCGCGGTGCTCCCGCTGACACTGCTGCTCGTCGCGCTGCTGCTGTACTTCAACACCGGCTCGGCGATCGAGATGGCGCTGGTGCTGATGGCGGTCCCGTTCTCGCTGATCGGTGCGGTCTGGATGCTGTGGATTCTCGACTACCACCTGTCGATCGCCGTCTGGGTCGGCATCATCGCGCTCGCCGGGCTCGACGCCGAAACCGGCGTCGTGATGCTGCTGTACCTCCGGCTCGCGCACCGCGACCACGCAGCCGCCGGGCGCATGCGCTCGATGACCGACCTCGAAGAGGCGATCGTCGAGGGCGCGGCGCGGCGGTTGCGGCCCAAGGCGATGACCGTGATTGCGACGATGGCCGGCTTGCTGCCGCTGCTGTGGAGCACCGGAGTCGGCGCCGACGTGATGAAGCGAATCGCCGCCCCGATGGTCGGCGGCCTCACGACCTCGTTCGTCCTCGAGCTGTTGGTCTATCCTGCACTCTTCGCGGTCTGGAAGCGACGGTCGCTTCCACCGGAAGCGTCCTGAACCCGTTTGCACATCCATCCGGAAAGGAACCCGTCGATGACCACCCGATCTCTGATCCTCCGCCGCTTCGGATTCGCACTCGCCGCCGCGCTGCTGCTCGCCCTGCCCGCCTGCGCCGAGCAGGCAACCCAGAACGGCACCGGCCAGGGAAAGATCGTCGCGATCGACACCGAGAATGCCGAACTCACACTCGACCACGAAGAGATCCCCGGCATGATGGGCGCCATGACGATGCCCTTCCCGGTGTCGGACCCGAAGCTGCTCGACGGCCTCGAAGAAGGCCAGCAGGTCGAGTTCGATCTCGAGTACCGTGGCGGCATGTACACCGTGAAGGCCATCCGCCCGGCGGCGCCGTGAGCGCCCCCGCGGCGTCGCGTCACGCGGGGCCGCGGGGTTCCCTCGGCCCGACCCCCGCTGACCTCGACCACAACTACACCGAGGCGAATCGCATCCTCGTCTCCTTCACGAAGCGCGGCGAGTATCGCGAGTGCAGAACCAGGGGGCTATTCCGCTTCGTCCGCCTCGGCTCGCGCCACCAGCATGCTCCCGCCGGCGTGAAGGATCAGCGCGCCGCGGTCGTCGAGGTCGAAGCGATCGACGCCGGCGAGCATGGTGAGGAAGCGCTGCTCCTGCCGCATCAGCGCCTCGTCGCACGCCATCATCGTCGATGCCGCCGGCCCGATCGCCAGGCTCTCGCCCGTGAGCTCGAAGCCGGCATGGTAGCGGTTGCAGGACGCGAGCCCGGCGACGCGCCCGTCGGCGTCGAACGCGAGCGTGATGTGAGAGCGATCGATCAGTCCCGCTTCGCCGAGCTGCTCGACGATCCACGTGCGGCCGGTGAGCAGGTCGATGGGCCGGCCGCCGCAACCGGAAAACGTTTCACTGCTCGGTGTCTCGACCGAAGTCCCGCGCAGAAAGAGCTTCACCTCGTAGGGATGAGGCATCCCGGTCGCCAGGTCCCGACAGATGTGCCGCTCCGCGACGACGACCGCACTCTGCGCCGCATCGGCGGCGCGAACCCGCGTGACGAGTCCGCGCTGCTCGGCGCCGAGGTTCGGCAGCGAAAAGCTGCGCGCACCGTAGCCGGTCGTCACGGCGACGCGTTCGGCCTCCACGCGAACGTCCCAGCCCGGCTCCGACCCGCGCGCCTCGAACGGCCAGCCGGGACCCTCGACCTTTCGACACGGCGCGAGCTGCCGGCCGGCGACGACCGCGATCGCCTCGCCGGCCTTCTCGTGAAAACTCGTCGTCTCGTCGGACGTCGCCTGATAGCGAGCACCGGAAGCGGCCGGCACCGGTTCCAGCTCGTAGCCGCTCCCCGCGGCGACGAGACGCGCGCCGGTGTCCCCGAACTCGACGCTCAGCGTCTCGTCTCCGCATGCGTATGCGACCCCGAGGTCCCGTTGGGGCCACGCCCGCAGCTCGATCGCGCCCGTCTCCGCCACACTCGACGTCAGGTCCAGCAGCAGCGGATCACTCGCCCGCAGTACCCGGTCCGCGTCGGCGACGCTCGCGCGCAGCTCGTAGACGGCGGCCGGATGACGGCGGCTCCGCACCGCGTCCAGCGCGAACGGGATCGGGACCTGCCGGCCCGCGAGCGATTCGCGAAAGCTCCCGACGACGCGCGCGCCGTCTGCATCGAACGCGCGCACTTCGACGGAGGCGACCGCCTTGGGCGGCAGCGCGATGCGCTCGCGGTAGCCGAGCTCGCCGCGAACGGCCACGGAGCCTGCCGAAGTGCTGCCGCCGGCACAGCCGGCCAGCACCGCCATCCCGAGCACCAGCAACGCGGTTGCCATGCGGCTGCTCTTCCGCAGATCCATCTGACCGGTCCTCCTCAGTGCCGCGACGTTCGGCCTGGATCGACTCCCAGCGACGACAGCGGCTGCTCGATGAGTGGCACAGGTAGCAACGGCGCGGTTCCCGCGAGCCGTGCCGCGACGCGCCGGAACCAGCCGAGCAGCGGCTCACTGTGGCCGAAGTGGTCGCCGCGGTCGTAGCCCGCGAGATACGGGAGCGCGAACTGGGGATACGCGGAGAGGTCCGCGAGCGTCGGCTGCGGCTCCCCGCCGAGGAACGGGCCCCCCGCGAGATGCCGAACGAACTCTTCCCGCATCTGCGCGAGGAGTTCCTCCGAAGAACGAGACGGATCGGTCGCCGCGAGCAGCCGGCGAATGAACACCGGGCGCGTGATGACGAAGGGGTAGACGAGTCGCAGCGACAGCGGGATGCCTGCCGGCACCGTAGCGTGTAACACCCGAGCCCCCCGCCGGCGATTGCGGATCCGCGCGCGCAGCGGCTCGCCCGCGGCGAGCATCGTGCGAAACACGACCGGGATCAACGTCTCGGTCACCCAGTCGTCGAGTGCGCGCACGCGCCGGCGCGCCTCGGGATCGCGCGGAAGCAGCGCCGGGCGATCCGGGAAGCGCTCGTCGAGCCGCACTCCGATCGGCGTCGAGTCGTTTCGCAGCTCGTCGCCGATCCGAAGCACCGGGACCTGCCGGCCGAGCGGCAGCTCCTCGCGCACCCGCAGCGGATTCACGTACACCGTATCGAAGGCGAGCCGCTGATGGCAGAGGAAGCAATGCACCTTCGCGGCGAATGGGCTGAGGGCATAGCTGTAGAGAGCGATCGACTCCGCCTGGGCGGGCAAGTCGGCGCTGGCGATTCGTCCGGGAGTCTCCATCACTCGAGGGTACCGGACGTTCGAGCAGGCGGGCGAACGGGGACGCTCTTCGCGCATTCGCGATCGAGAGCTATTTCTGCGCGAGCAACCGGCGGGATCGGGTAGGATGCCAGTCTCACTGGAACGGTCCACGGAATCGCCGACGGGCGCCGGGCGCGAGCTGAACACGGCGCGAGCTGGACGGAAGCGGAGGAGTTCGAGATGTGCAGGAGTCGTCTGGGAACCGCAGGAATTTCGTTCCGGATGGCGGTGACGCTCGCCGCGCTGACCGGCGCTCTGATCGGGCCGCGTTCGGCGGACGCGCTGACGCCGACGCGGTTGCTCGGGTCGGGGGATCCAGCGCCCGGCTTCTCCGACGGTTCGCAGATCTTCGATGTGCGGGCCGTGGCGCCGCGCATCGCGGATGACGGGACGATCGCGCTGTGGGCCGATGTTGCGGGCGGAGTGACTTTGGTGCCGTACGGACAGGTCCTGTACCGGATGAATCTCGCGTCCGAATCGGAACGCGTCGCGCTCGCCTCACCGTCCCTGTTCGGCGGTAACTCGTTCGCATCATTCGGATCCCTCGACATCAACGCCGCGGGAGATGTGCTGTTCGTCGGTCGGCGCCCTGCCCTGCCTTCGCCCTGTGCCGCGGGCGAGGGTCCGTCATCACGGGAGGTCGCGGCGGTCGCTTCGCGCGACGGCAACCATCGCATCGTGGCAGAGACCTTCTCCGCCGTCCCCGGACTCGACGCCGAGTGGGTCGATGCCTTCGACTGCCGCTTCGACCTCCGCGACAACTGTTCGCTCGATCTCTTGGTGACGACATCCGCGTCAGCACCGCCCTCACGGCCGACGCCGCTCGTGCCGCGGCCACCTCCGCCGCTGCTCGCGGATGGCGGTGGAGCCGTGCTCTGGGGCACCGTCGCCGCGGATGCCTGCACCGGTTCGCCGACCGTCGCCGTCGTGGCGCCCGGCGGGCCCGACGCGGAGCAGTTGCTGTTGCTGAGCGGTGACCCCGCGCCCGGAGCTCCGGCCGGGGTCCGCTTCGGATCGCGCTTCCGATGGTCGCCGCGATCGCTGAATGCCAACGGACAGCTCGCGGTCGTCGCCGGTCTCGACGACGGCAGCGAAGCGCTCTACCGCTGGGATCCCGGCACCGGTCTCACACTGCTGGCGCGCACGGGGGAGCCGGCGGCCATCGCCGGCGGTGCCACGTTTTCCGCACTCGGCGAAGCCGTCATCGCCGGAGACGGCACACCGATCTTCTTCGCGGCGGATCTCGACGCGCCGCCCGGATCGATCGGCTTCGAGGGCGAGCCGCCGCGTCCCGACACACTCTGGGGACCCGATGGAGAAGGCGGCGTTCGGCCCCTGGCATCGGTCGGCTCGGCTGCATCCGGCGCGCCCGACGGAAGCGTCTTCGCACCGTTCGACGCGTC
>CAYOHN010000121.1:0-9983 GCA_964403735.1 uncultured Spirochaetales bacterium
GGCCGCCGGATTGCAGGCCGAAGCGCGTACCGCGGTCGTAGGCGAGATTGAACTCTGCGTAGCGGCCGCGCCGATAGAGCTGGAATTCGCGCTCGCGCTCACCGTAGGGCGTGTCCTTGCGACGATCGACGATCGGCAGGTATGCCGGAACGTAGTGGTCTCCCACGCTGCGCAGGAAGGCGAAGCAGCGCGCAAAGCCACCATTGGACAAGTCGTCGAAGAAGATCCCGCCGATCCCGCGCGGCTCCCCGCGATGCGGCAGGAAGAAGTACTCGTCGCACCACTTCTTGAGACGCGGCCACGCGTCGGACCCGAGTGGCGCACACGCATCCCGAGCCGCCCGGTGCCAGTGGACGCAGTCCTCTTCGAACCCGTAGTACGGCGTGAGATCGAAGCCGCCCCCGAACCACCAGACGGGATCCCCCGTCTCGGGCCCCGCGATGAAGAAGCGCACGTTCATGTGCGAAGTCGGTACGTACGGATTGCGCGGGTGCACGATCAGCGAGACCGACACCGCTTCGTACGCGCGGCCGGCGAGCTCGGGACGGCGCTCGGTCGCCGCGGCCGGCAGTTGTTGGCCGCGCGTATGCGAGAAGTGGACGGCGCTCTTCTCGATGGTCTCGCCGCCTTCGAGCACGCGCGGGCGCGCGAGCCCGCCGGTCGGCGTCGGGAAGCGCTGCTCACGGAATCTCGCGGCCGCGGGCTCTGCCGCCTCGAGCGCCGAACAGATGCGATCCTGCAGTTCCTGGAGATACGCGAGGACGGGCGCTACGGCAGGTTGCTCGGCGCTCACGCCGGCTCGCTCTCGGAATCCCGCCCGCCGGTCGGCACCTGCCTCCCAGACGCGGTCCGCGGATCGTCTTCGTCGAGTTCCTCTCCGTCGTCGCGCTCGGGCGCCGTTCCCGCGCTGCCGCGGCTCTCGAAGGCAAACGCGAGGACGCCGTCGCTCGCCAGCGTGACGCGCGCCCGCCCGCCCTTCGCAAGCGGGCCGAAGAGCACGGCCTCGGCGATCGGGTCCTTCAGCTCGCGCTGGATCACTCGCGCCATCGGGCGCGCGCCGAAGTCCGGGTCGTAGCCCTTCTCGGCCAGCCACGCGCGCGCGTCGGCGCCGAGTTCTAGCGTCACGCGTTTCTCGAGCAGTTGCGCCGAGAGCTCGGCGACGAACTTGTCGACGACGCGCTCCATCACGCTCGCGTCGAGCGGGCGGAAATTCACGACCTCGTCGAGGCGATTGCGGAACTCCGGGCTGAATAGCCGCTCGAGGTCCTTGCGACCATCGCCGCGCTTCTCACCGCCGAAGCCGATCGCGCGTGCCTGCATCTCCCGCGCACCGACGTTCGACGTCATGATCAGCGTGACGTGCCGAAAGTCCGCTTCGCGTCCGTGGTTGTCCGTCAGCGTCGCGTGGTCCATCACCTGTAGCAGGATGTCGAACAGGTCGGGATGCGCCTTCTCGATCTCGTCGAGTAGCAGCACCGCGTACGGATGCTTGCGAATGCGCTCGACGAGCTGCCCCCCTTCGTCGTAGCCGACGTAGCCGGGCGGCGCGCCGATCAGCCGCGCGACGGCGTGCTTCTCCATGTACTCGCTCATGTCGAAGCGCAGGAATGGCACGCCGAGGCAACGCGCCAGCTGCTTCGCCAGCTCCGTCTTGCCGACGCCGGTGGGTCCCATGAACAGGAACGAACCGATCGGACGCGTCTGCCCGGACAGCCCGGCGTGCGCGCGGCGCACCGCGCGGGCCACGGTGGTCACCGCTTCGTCCTGCGCGAACACCACCTTGCGCAGATCCTGCTCGAGGCTCTCGAGCCGCGCGCGATCGCTCGCCGCCGCTCGGGCCAGCGGGATCCGCGCGATCCGCGCCAACACCTGCTCGACGTCGCGCACGCCCACGGTGCCGCGCTTGCGGCCCGGTCGCAGCCGCACCGCCGCGCCCGCCTCGTCCATCAGGTCGATGGCCTTATCCGGCAGGAAATGGTCGTTGAGATGGCGCGCCGAGAGTTCGACCGACGCGCGCAATGCGCCGCTGGTGTAGCGAACCCCGTGGTGCTCCGCGTAGCGCGGCGCCAGGCCCTGCAGGATCCGGATCGCCTCCGGGATCGACGGCTCCACGACATCGATCCGTTGGAAGCGCCGGGCGAGCGCGCGGTCGCGATCGAAGTGGCGGTACTCCCGATAGGTCGTCGACCCCATGCAGCGCAGCTCGCCGCCGGCGAGCAGCGGCTTCAGCAGGTTCGACGCGTCGACGGTGCCCCCGGAGGCCGCGCCGGCTCCGAGAATCGTGTGGATCTCGTCGATGAACAGCACGGGCTTCTGCCGTTGCTGCAACGCGTGGATCAGCGCCTTGAAACGCGCCTCGAAGTCGCCGCGATAGCGCGTCCCGGCCAGCAGCGCGCCGATGTCCAGCGCGAAGAGTTCCGCATCGCGCAGGTCTTCGGGAACCCGGCCTTCGTGAATGCGCTGCGCGAGCCCCTCGGCCAGCGCCGTCTTGCCAACGCCGGTTTCTCCGACGAAGATCGGATTGTTCTTGCGGCGCCGCGCCAGCACGTGGACCGCGCGCTCGAGTTCGGCGTCGCGCCCGACGAGCGGATCGATGGTTCCGGCCGCGGCGCGCTCCGAAAGATTCGTCGCGAACGCGCGCAGGGGATCCGCGGGCATCTCCGCATCGTCGCCGCCAGCGCCCGGACGGGTCCCCGCCGGCGCGGCGCCTTCGCGACTCGTTCCACCGCCGTCGGCGCGCGGCAGCCCGCCGTCGCCGGCCGCACCGAGCTTGGAGATCCCGTGCGAGAGGTAGCGGAGCACGTCGAGCCGCGAGACACCCTGCTCGCGCAGCAGCGCCACGGCGTGCGAATCCGGCTCCTGGAAGAGTGCGGCCAGCAGGTCGCCGGCTTCGATCTCCTCCTTCTCGGCGCTCTCGGCGTGGTGGATTGCGTGTTGCATCACGCGGTGAAACGCCAGTGTCTGGCGCGTGCCCTCCTCGCCTTCCGGCAGAACTTCGAGATCCTCGTCGAAGAAGCGCTGGAGCGAACTCTTGAGCACCGCCAGATCGGCGCCGGTATGGCGCAGCACCTCGACCCCGCGCGTGTCGTGCAACAACGCGAACAGCAGGTGTTCGACGGTCAGGTCCGCATGACGGCGCGAGAGCGCCTCGCGGTAGGCCGCCTGCAGCGTCAGTTGGAGCTCGCGTCCGATCCCGCTCACCGCGTGTTCACTCCTTCATTCCTGCTCGATGCCAGCCCGCAGCGGATAGCCCCGCTCCTCGGCTTGCCGGTGCACTGCCGCCACCTTGGTTTCGGCAACCTCCAGAACGTAGACGCCCGCGACGCCGAGGCCCGTACGGTGGATCTGGAGCATCAGTTGGGTCGCCTCCGCCGGACTCTTACGGAATAGCTGCTCGAGCAGCGCGACGACGAACTCCATGGGGGTGTAATCGTCGTTGAACAGGATCACCTTGAAGCGCGGCGGACGCTCGGTCTTCTCCCGCGGACGCGTGGCGACGTTTCGTTCGCGCAGCGGGGCGTCGCTCGGACTGCCAGGATCACCGGGGCCTCCGGGTTCGGACATGATCAGGAGGATAGCCGCTCGTGGCGCCGGGCGTCGCCCGTGCGCCCCGCTCGCGCCGCACCGGACGCCTCCGCACGGCTCGTTAGACTCCGGCCCGTGAAGACGATCGAGCTCGCCGAGGGCGTGCACACGGTGCCCCGCGAGGAATGGAACGCCCTCGTCGGCGACGAGTCGCCATTTCTCGAATGGGAATGGTTGGCCGGACTCGAGCAGTCCGGCGCCGTCGGCCGCGCGACGGGCTGGCTCCCGCGCGTGCTGCTGGCCCGTGACGGCGGACGCCTCGTCGCGGCCTGCCCGCTCTATCTGAAGGGGCACAGCGAAGGCGAGTTCGTCTTCGACTACGGCTTCGCCGACGCCGCCGAACGCGCCGGCATCCGCTACTACCCCAAGTTGCTGGTCGGCGTGCCCTTCACGCCGGTGACGGGCGCGCGCTTCCTGCTCGCGCCCGGCGTCGATCGAACGGCCTGGATGCAGCAACTGGCGAAGGTGCTCGGCGAACTCCTGCGCGACAACGACCTGTCGAGCGCGCACGTGAACTTCTGCCGCGAGGACGAGCTGGCGGCGCTGACGGCGGCGGGCTGGCTGCCCCGGCTCGGACTCCAATATCACTGGATGCGCCGCGGCTGGACCTGCTTCGACGACTACCTCGGAGAACTCCGCCACAAGCGCCGTAAGGAAGTCCGGCGCGAGCTGCGCGCCGTCGCCGAAGCCGGCCTCACGCTCGATGTCCGCTGCGGCGCCGCGATTCCGGACGAATGGTTCGCGCCGATGTGGCGCTTCTACCGCACCACGATCGAACACAATCCGTGGGGCCGGCTGTATCTGAACGAGGCGTTCTTCGTGCGACTCCGCGAGCAGTTCCGTCATCGCCTGTGCTTCGCGATGGCGCTGCGCGGCACCACGCCGGTCGCCGGCGCCTTCAACGTCCAGAAGGGCGACGCGCTGTACGGCCGCTACTGGGGCGCCGACGGCTTCGTCAAGCACCTGCACTTCGCCGTCTGCTACTACGCGGGCATCGAGCACTGCATTCGCGAGGGCCTCGCGCGTTTCGAGCCCGGCGCTGGCGGCTCCTACAAACAAGTGCGGGGCTTCGACGCCCATCCGACCCGCAGCGCCCACCTCTTCGCGGATCCGCGGCTGCACGAAGCCGTTGCCCGCTACCTCGAACACGAACGCGACGAGACCCGCGAGGCGATCGACTGGCTGCGCGAGCGCTCCGCACTGAAAGCTCCGGCATGAATGTTCCGGTCGATCCGCGCGAGCACCCGATCCTGCTCTTCGACGGCGTCTGCAACCTGTGCGCGGGTGCCGTGCGTTTTGCGATCGCGCGCGACCGGGAGGCGCGGCTGCGCTTCGCGTCGCTGCAATCGCCGATCGGGCAGGAACTGTTGCGCCGTCACGACTACGAGCCCGACGCCATCGATACCGTCGTGCTGGTCGACGCCGCGGGTGCCCACGATCGCAGCACGGCGGCGCTCCGAGTGCTCGGCCAGCTCCCGGCGCCATGGCGCTGGCTCGGCCCTCCCCTGCTCCTGGTGCCCCGGCCGCTGCGCGACGCCGTCTATGGCTTCGTCGCACGGAACCGGTACCGGTGGTTCGGACGCCGGGACGAGTGCCTGGTGCCGACGCCGGAGCTGCGCGCACGCTTCCTCTGATTCCGGCGACCGGGGTCAGGCGAAGCCGAGCAGGCGACACATGCCGAGCACCATCGCCGGCACGATGAGCGCGCTCGCCAGATCGAGGGCGAAGCCGTGGCGCAGCATCGCCGTGATCGGCACGCGGCCGCTGGCGTAGACGATGGCGTTCGGCGGCGTCGAGACCGGCAGCATGAACGCCATGCTCGACGCCAGTGCCATCGCGAGCGCCGGCGGAACGGGCGAGACGCCGGCCGCCTGCGCAGAGGCGATCGCCAACGGCGCGAGCATCGTGGCCGTCGCGGTGTTGGAAGTGGTCTCCGTCAGCACCACCGCCACGGCGGCGAACAGGAACGTCAGCGCCACCAGCGAATCGCTGCCGGTCCACGCGACGAGCCCCTGCCCGATCGCCTCGGCGAGGCCCGTGCGGAACATCGCGCCGCCGAGTGCGAGGCCGCCGCCGAAGAGCAGCAGCGTGCCCCAGTCGATCCGGCTCGCCTCGGGCCACGTGAGCGTGAAGCGACGCGCCTTCCAATCGACCGGCAGCACGAAGAGCAGCGCCGCGCCGAGCACCGCGACGACCGGCTCGGGCAGCAGACGTTCCGCGCCGCGCGCCAGCGGAGCATCCGGGCCGAGGACGACGGCCAGCAGACCCGGACCGACCCACGCCGAGACGGTCAACAGGAACGCAATCAGCACGTTGCGCTCGCGTCGCGAAAACGGACCGAGGTCTGCGCGGTCGGCGCCGAGCTCGGCCCTGGCGCGCGGCGCCGTCGCGTCCGCCGGCAGCGAGAAGCGCAGCCACACCACGAGGATCGTCAGCATCACCAACGCCGTCGGCGTCGCGATCGCCATGAAGTGGAAGAACGGGATCCGCAGCCCGGCGATCGCATCGAGCTGACCGAGCGTGATCAGATTCGGCGCGGTGCCGACGGGTGTCGCGATCCCGCCGATCGACGCGGCGTACGCCACCGCCAGCATCAACGCCGTACCCCAACGCAGCTGCCGCGGATCGCGATCGACACCGCGCGCCCGCGCCATCGCGGCCAACACCGACACCGCGATCGGATACAACATCGCCGTCGTCGCGGTGTTGTTGAGCCATGCCGAGATCGCGGCGGTGATCACGGCAAAGGCCGCCAGCAGTCGGGCCGGCGACGCAGCGACCCCCGGCCGCGCCAGCACCGCGAGCGCCACGCGCCGATCGAGCCCGCTGGCCGCCATCCCCTCGGCCAGCACGAAGCTGCCGAGGAACAGGAACACGATCGGGTCGCCGAACGGCGCAAACAGCGCGCCGGCGCTGCCGACGCCGAGCACGACGGCGAGCGCCGGGCCGAGCAGCGACGTCACCGGGATCGGCACCGCCTCGGTCATCCACCAGACGAGCACCAGCGCGAGCACCGCCACCAGACGCGCCGCTTCCGGGTTCGGCGCCGGCGGCGGGAACGCCACCAGCGCCGCGAACAGCAGCGGGCCCGCGACGAGGCCCACGGTGCGGCGCCAGCGATCGAGGCGCTGCTCGGCCGCCGAGAGCGCGACGAGCGGGACGGGATCGGAATCCGGCGCGGGCGCGGAATCGGGCGCGGGATGCGGCTCTTGCACGCGGCGCAGTCTACCGGCCCCGCGGCCGCCCCGTCGCCCTTGTCGCGACCATCGCGAGGGCGGCATCATTGGGTTTCCCCTCCACCAGGAGTTTCCGATGTCACGCGAGTCCCGGACGCCCGCAGCGAGACCGCTCGATCCGGAGCGGCTGAAGAGCTACGCGAAGCACGTCTTCGGTCATCTCGAAGGCGCGATCACCTCGGCGATGGTCTACCTCGGGGATCAGCTCGGGCTCTACCGCGCGCTGGCCGGCGCCGGGCCGATGACGTCCGTCGATCTCGCCGAGCGCACGGGGCTGCACGAACGCTGGCTGCGGGAGTGGCTCCACCAGCAGGGCGCGGCGGGCGTGCTGACGTTCTGCGGCAAGGGTCGCTTCGAACTCGAGCCCGAGGGCGAGGCGGTGCTCGCCAACGAGGCCCATCCCGCGTGTGGCATCGGCTTCTTCGCCCAGCTTCCGACGCTGCTGCGCGTCGCCGAGCAGCTCCCGGACGCGTTCCGCAGCGGGGTCGGCCTGCCGTACGATGCGTTCGGGCCGGAGGGCGCCGCCGGCATCGAGCGTGGTCTCGCGCCGTGGTTCCGCGCGCTGCTCGTGCCGTTCGCGCTGCCGCGTGTCCCGGGCGCGCTCGACGTGCTCCAGAGTGGCGCGCGCGTCGCCGACGTCGGCTGCGGAGCGGGCGTCGCTCTGCTCGAGATGGCGAAGGCCTTCCCGAGTTCCGAGTTCCACGGCTACGACATCTCGCAGCACGCTCTCGCGCGCGCCGAGGAGAAGCGCGCACAGGAGGCCGTCGCCAACGCCCACTTCCACGACGCGCGGCGCGAACCGCTGCCGGAGGATGGCTCCTTCGGCTTCGTGACCACCTTCGACTGCCTGCACGACATGACGGATCCTGCCGGCATGACGCGGACGATCCGGCACGCGCTGCGCGACGACGGGTTGTGGCTGATCGCCGACATCAAGGCCCACGACGGCTACGAGCAGAACGTCGAGAAGAATCCGATGGCGGCGATGATGTACGGAACCTCGGTGCTGAGCTGTCTGTCGTCGGCGCTGTCGGAACCCGGCGGCGCGGGACTCGGCACGCTCGGGCTCTCCAGCGCCCGCCTGCAGCGCATGACCGAGGCGGCGGGCTTCAGCCGATTCGAGCCGCTCGATCTCGGCCACCCGGTGAACGCGTTCTACGTCGTCCGGCCCTGAAGGGGTTGCCAGCAACTGGGAGTTGGTTCGAAGGATCGAGGACCTGGGCGGAGGAGACACCCTCCGGCCAAGGTCCTCGCCGGCGGGCGTCGCGACTCCGATCCTGCTCTTCTGGCGGCTGCGGAGTTTGGCCTCCGGGTGTCTCCTCCGCCCAGGCGCGGGGCTTCTCGTCACTCGTTTCCGGCAACCCTTCGAGAGCCCGGCTGCCTTTACGTATACCCGGTAGGGGTATATGATAGTCGACTCCTGCTCTTTTTTCGAGAGGCATCATGAAGTCGACCGTGAAGACCCAGGCGAAGCAGCGGCTCGCGCGGATCGCCGGCCAGGTCGCCGGGATCCAGCGCATGGTCGACGACGACCGCTACTGCGTCGACGTCCTGCTGCAGGTGGCCGCCGTCCGCGCGGCGCTCGATCGCGTCGGCAAGCTGGTGCTGACCAACCACGTGGAGACGTGCGTCGCGGACGCCTTCGCGAGCGGCAGCGCGCGCGAGCGCCGCAAGAAGATGGACGAGCTCCTCGACGTGTTCGCGCGCTTCGGTGCGCTGGACACGTAGCGACACCCGATGGCCCCCGACGCCGCACGCCCGTGGACCTGCCCGATGCACCCCGAGATCGTCCGCGACGGTCCCGGGAGCTGCCCGCTGTGCGGGATGGCGCTCGAACCGATGGCGCCGAGCGCCGACGACGACGAGCGGGAGCTCGCGGAGCTGCGCGCGATGACGCGGCGCTTCTGGGTCGGCGCCGCGCTCAGCGTGCCGCTCGTGGTGCTGGTCATGTCGGAGATGCTGCCCGGTCCGGACCTCACCAAGGGGTTCTCGGCGCGCGCGCTGGCGTGGCTGCAGTTGGCGCTCGCGAGTCCCGTCGTGCTGTGGGGCGGCGGGCCGTTCTTCGTCCGCGGCTGGGCCTCTCTGCGCACGCGCCTCAACATGTTCACGCTGATCGCGCTCGGCACTGGCGCTGCTTACCTGTACAGCACGATCGCAACGGTCTGGCCGGGCCTCTTCCCGGCGTCGTTCCGCGCACCCGACGGCGAAGTGGCGCTGTACTTCGAGGCGGCCGCGGTGATCGTGACCTTGGTGTTGCTCGGTCAGGTGCTCGAGGGGCGCGCGCGGCAGCGCACCGGCGCGGCGATCCGCGCCCTCCTCGGCCTGGCACCGAAGACCGCGCGCCGGCTGCGTAGCGACGGCGGCGAGGAAGACGTCCCGCTCGACGACGTCCAGATCGGCGACCGCCTGCGCGTGCGTCCGGGCGAGAAGGTTCCCGTCGACGGGATCGTCGAGGAAGGCCGCAGCGCCATCGACGAGTCGATGCTGACGGGCGAGCCGATGCCGGTCGAGAAGAGCACCGGCGACCGCGTCGTCGGCGCCACGGTCAACCAGACGGGCAGTCTGGTCGTGCGCGCCGAGCGCGTCGGCGCGGAGACGCTGCTGTCGCAGATCGTGCAGATGGTCGCCGATGCGCAGCGCAGCCGCGCACCGATCCAGCGCCTCGCCGACCAGGTGGCCGGCTGGTTCGTGCCGGCCGTGCTGGGGATCAGCGCGGTAACCTTTGCGATCTGGGCGTCGGTCGGACCGGAGCCGCGGCTCGCGCACGCGCTGGTCAACGCCGTCGCGGTGCTGATCATCGCCTGTCCGTGCGCGCTCGGACTCGCGACGCCGATGTCGATCCTGGTCGCCGCCGGCAAGGGCGCCGGCGCCGGCGTGCTGTTCAAGGACGCCGAGGCCATCGAGCAGTTGCGCCGCGTCGATACGCTGGTCGTCGACAAGACCGGCACGCTGACCGAGGGCCGGCCGCGGCTGGTGTCCGTCGAGCCCACCGACGGCGTGGACGATGCGGCCCTGCTGCGCGTCGCGGCGAGTCTCGAGCGCGGCAGCGAGCATCCGCTCGCGAGCGCGATCGTCGCCGGTGCGCAGGAGCGAGAGATCGAGACGGTGGAGGCGCAGGACTTCGAGGCGCATACCGGAAAAGGCGTCGCGGGCCGCGTCGAC
>CAYOHN010000122.1:0-9832 GCA_964403735.1 uncultured Spirochaetales bacterium
GTCGTCACGAGCGGGCTGGTGCCGGCCGCGATGGAGATCGTCGACCGGCCCACGATCGACGCCGTCGAGGCCAGTGTTTACGCTGCCGGCTTGCCGCGCGACGCCGGCGCGGTGCTGTTGGTGGAGATCGATGGACCCGCCGAGGCGCTGCCGCCGCAGATCGAGCGGATCCGCGAGCTGTGCGCCGCTCACGGCGCCCGCGTGCAGCGCGCGCGCGACGAAGCCGAACGCGAGCGCTTCTGGCGCGCGCGCAAAGGCGCGTTCGGCGCGATGGGCCGGCTGGCGCCGGACCTCTACGTGCACGACGCGGTCGTGCCGCGCGCGAAGCTGCCCGAGGTGCTGGCCCGGATCGGCGAGATCTGCGATCAGCGCCGGCTGCGGGTGGCCAATGTGTTCCACGCCGGCGACGGCAACCTGCACCCGAACATTTCGTTCGATCGCCGCGATGCCGACGAGCTGGCGCGCGTGCTCGCGGCCGGCCGCGAGATCCTCGAAGTCTGCGTCGCGGCCGGTGGCGTGATCAGCGGCGAGCACGGCATCGGCACCGAGAAGCGCGACTCCATGGGACTCGTGTTCGGCTCCGATGATCTCGAGGCGCAGCATCGGCTGCGCCATGCGTTCGATCCGGACGGCGCGTGCAATCCCGGCAAGATCCTCCCCGCTCCGCGCTTCTGCGCCGAGGCCAACCCGAAGGCGCGGGGCTACGATCGCGTCCCGCTGTGAGGACGCCGTGCCCGTTGCCATCGACGATCCGCGCGCTGCCCCGGACGCCGTCCCGGCGGACGTCGCGCCGCTCTCGGCCGACGAACGCCGCGTGCTGCGCGAGGCCGTCGGGGACGCGGCGCTGCGGGAGCACGCGCCGGTCGACGTCGATGGAACGGAGTTCGTCTGGACGCTGGAGCCGCCGGACGCCGACGCGATGGCGCTGGCGGTGCGAACGCTCGCTGCGCACGCGCTGCCCGTGGTGGTGCGCGGCGGCGGCAGCCGGCTGGGACTCGGCAATCCTCCCGTCGGCGCGCGACTACTGCTCTCGACGCGTGCGCTCGACGGTATCCATGAGTTCGACGAGGCCGAGGGCGTCCTTTGCGCCGGCGCCGGCACGCCGCTGCAGACGCTGCGCGACGCGCTCGAAGCCAGCGTCTGGGAGCTGCCGTTCGATCCTCCGGGCGCGCGCACGACACTCGGCGGCGTCTTGGCGACCGCCGCCGTCGGACCGCGTCACGCCGGTTTCGGCCGCCCGCGCGATCTCGTGCTCGGTCTCGACGTCGTGCTCGGCGACGGTCTGCGCACGCGCTGCGGGGGCCGCGTCGTGAAGAACGTCACCGGCTACGACCTGATGAAGCTCCACGTCGGCGGGCTCGGTGCGTTCGGCGTGCTGGTGTCGGCCTGGCTGCGCCTGCGACCGCGGCCGGCGTGCGTGCGCGTGCTCTCGGCGGCGCTCGGCAGCGGGCCGGAACGCTGGACGCGTGCGCTGGCGGCGGCGCGGCTGCCGTCTGCGCGCGCCGCGGCGCTGATCGATCCGAACCTCGCCGTGGCGCTCGAGCCGAGCCGGCCGGCGGCGGCGGGCTGGCTGCTGTTCGTCGAGCTGGCCGGCGACGACGCGATCGTCGCGCGCGACGAGCGGCTGCTCGCCGCCGGCGAGGCGAGCCCGGGCGCGATCGGACGGCTGCGCGCGCTTCAGGGCGAGACCTTCGGTCCGGTCGGATTGCGCTTCCGGTTGGCGGTCCTGCCCGACCGATTCGAGGAAGTGTCCCGTCGGTTGGAGACTGCCGGCGCCGCGCTGTTGGCGTTCCCGGCCAGCGGCCTCGTTTACGCGCGCTTCTCGCTCGAACTCGACGGAGACGTCGCCGGTGCCGATCGCGCGTGGCTCGCCGCCCGCGACGCCGCCCGCGCCGGCGGCGGTTTCGCCGTGCTCGAAGCGGCCCCCGCCTGGGCCAAGGCCACACGCGACGTCTTCGGCGACCCGACCGACGGCGCTCCGCTCCTGCGCGCCCTCCAGCACCGCTTCGACCCCGCCCGCATCCTCAACCCGTCAAGAAAGGGGCCGGGTTGATTCGTCAACGTTTCGAACGCGCCGAGGCGCGCACGACGCGCGACGTGGAGCCGAGCGGCGCGGCGCCGGCGAGCCCCCTCGCTGCGATCTACGAGGGAACGCTGGACTGCGTCCACTGCGGCCTGTGCCTGTCGTCGTGCCCGACGTACCGGGAAACGGGTCGCGAACTCAGCTCCCCTCGCGGACGGATCCACCTGATGCGCGCCGTTGGCGAGGGGCGCGCGCCGCTGGGTCCGACACTCGCGGACGAAGCGTATCTGTGTCTCGGCTGCCGCGCCTGCGAGACCGCCTGCCCGTCGGGCGTCCGCTTCGGTCAGCTGCTCGAGGGAACCCGCGCGGCGGTGGAGCACGCCGGCCTGCGCCGCGGCTTCGCGCGCCGGGTCGAGCGCTTCGCGCTACGCCGGATCCTCCCGCACCGTGGTCGGCTGCGGCTCGCGGTCAGCGCGCTCGCGTGGTGGCAGTGGCTCCGCCTGGATCGCGTGGCGCGCGCGCTGCTCCCGGCTCGCTGGTCGGCGCCGCTCGCGCTCGCGCCCCGCGTGCCTCCGCGTGCGGCGCGTCGGGCGCTTCCGTGGCGCACGCTGCCATCGACACGGATGTCGGCTGCTTCCGGTTCTCGCGTCGAGCCCGCGCGCGGCCGGGTGCTGCTCTTCAACGGCTGCGTCATGCCAGAGCTCTTCGGCGACGTCCATCACGCCACCGCCCGCGTGCTGGCTGCCAACGGCTTCGAGGTCGTCGTGCCGCGGACGCAGGGATGTTGCGGCGCGTTGCACGCCCACGCGGGCGACGACGCGTTCGCCCGCGATCTGCTGCGCGCCAACCTGGCGGCTTTCAACGACCTGCGCGCAGACGCCATCCTCGTGAACTCGGCCGGCTGCGGGGCCGCGTTGCGCGAGGCGAACGACTGGCTGCCGGGCGAAGGCGAGGCACTCGCGGCGCGCATCCGCGATCCGCTGGAGTGGCTAGACGAAGTCGGCCTGGTCCCGCCGCCGGGCCGCGTCGAGGCGCGAGTCTGCTACGACGATCCGTGTCACCTGGTCCACGGCCAGCGCGTGCGCGAGGCGCCGCGCCGCGTGCTCCGCAACGTGCCCGGGCTCGAGCTGATCGAGCACGAGGATCCGACGAGCTGCTGCGGCGCCGCCGGCATCTACAACCTCACCCACCCGGAAATGTCTGGCGCCGTCCTCGAGCGCAAGATGCGTGCGCTGGCGGCAGCGGATCCGGACGTCATCGCCAGCGGCAATCCGGGTTGCCTGATGCAGCTTCTCGCCGGGGCCAGCCAACGCGGACTGCGCGCCGAGGTGCTGCATCCGATCACGATCCTCGATCGCGCCTATCGGAGCCAGGAGAGCTAACCCATGGATCTGCGCCTGTTCGCGACCGTCTTCGTCTCGATCTTCGTCGCCGAACTCGGCGACAAGACGCAGCTCGCGACGTTGCTCTACGCATCGCAGGCCGAGCACCCGAAGCTCACGATCTTCCTGGCCTCGGCTTCGGCGCTGGTGCTCGCTTCGGCGATCGGCGTCCTCGCGGGCGGCTGGCTTTCGCAGCACGTGAGCGAGCGCATGATGCGGTGGGTGGCCGGAGTGGGCTTCGTTGCGATCGGTGTGTGGATCTTGTGGAACGGAGACTGAGGGGGTTGCCGGAAATCGCGAGATCGATCGAAGGATCGAGGACCTGGGCGGAGTCGACACCCTCCGGCCAAGGTCCTCGCCGGCGCTATGTCGCGCCCTGCGCGGAGCGAGCAGACGGCTGCGGAGTTTTGTCTCCGGGTGTCGACTCCGCCCAGGCGCGGGGCTTCTCGTCACTTGTTTCCGGCGACCCCGTGAGACCGGAACCGGATCGAACGCGAGCGGTGCGCGCTTCAAAAGTTGACGAACGAACCCGGCCCCTTGGTTGACGGTTTCCTTGGCGGGTTACTTGAAGAGGACGGCGTCGGGGGTGGTCTTGGGCATGCGAAGGCGGGGGAAGGCGCCGAGGCCGAGGTCGGGGAAGGAGCCTTGGACGACTAGCTCGAAGGGGAGGATGGATTCGCGGCTCCGGACCATCCCGTATTTCTCGCGCATCCCGACGAAGGCGTACGCCGAGCTCGCGGAGGCGCGCATGCCGGGCGTCTCGGCGACGCCGAACTTGGCGCGCTCGAAGAAGTGATCCCGGCGCGCGTCGGGCGCGAGATCGTTGTCCGGATCGATCAGCGCATTGCGCGTCGCCGTTTCTTCGAGCAACGCGACGAGCCGTCCGAGACGCTCTTTGGAGATCTTGCGCACCAGCGTCTCCGGCGGGTCGCCACTGTCGGCGCCCGGTGCGACGAGCGCGAACTCGAGCAGGTGCCCGCCGATCAGGCGCACGCCGTCCGGGTGCAGCTCGCCGTTGCGGTCGTCGTCGTCGAGCAGCCCCTGCCGCAACCCCACGCCGGCCGGACCCGCGACGACGGGGTTCTCGAGCAGGAAGCCACGCGAGATCCGGATGCTCTGCGCCGTGGCGGTTTCGAGCTCGGCGTGGGCGAGCTCGGCCGCCTCCCGGCCGGCATCGGTGTCGGGATGTCGTTCGGCGATCTGGCCCAGCATCGCGAGTCGCAGGTCGCGCCGGGGCTGCTTCTTGGCGCTTTCGAGCATCTGTCGCGTGGCGTCTCGTTCCAGCTCCGCGCGTCGATCCTCGTCGACACTCTCGCCGCTGCGCGCCACCGCGAACGCGCGCATCGCGTTGCCGGCGTCGGCGTGGTAGTCGACGAGCCAGCGTCGCAGCTCGGCGGCGTGCTCGCCGTCCGGGGTCCGGTCGAGATAGCGCTGCGCGTAGACCGCGGGAGCCCGCGCGGGCGGGGCCCCCACGGTGACGCTCTGGGCGAGCCGTGACGGAATCCCGCCGAGCGTCCCGACCAGCGCCGTCCCCTCCAGCAGCCATTCGAGCGCGCGCGGAAGATCTCGGTCGCGGGCGCCGCCGGCGAGCGGGCCGAGCAGGATGAAGCCGGCCTGCTTCTCGACGCGGTCGACGCGGCTTTGCCGAAACGCGGCATACGGGTTGCTGTGCGGGTTCGTGACGAGTTGATGGGCGTGCCGCGTCATGTTTCGCTCGTCCACGTCCTCGTCGGCGAGGCGCTCGAGCCGCTGCCACAGCTCCGACTCGTCGCCGCGCTCCCCGGCGGCGAGCGCCTCGGCGAAGCAAGCCTCGT
Source organism: uncultured Spirochaetales bacterium (assembly GCA_964403735.1). GTDB lineage: Bacteria > Myxococcota_A > UBA9160 > UBA9160 > PR03 > CAADGG01. The sequence goes on from CAYOHN010000122.1 coordinate 5,220, forward strand.
CGGCGTACGGACCCTTCGGGCCGCCCGCCTCCAGCAGCGCGCGCGCGGAGCCGGCGATGTCGCCCTCCGGATCGAGCAGGGCGCGGGCGAGCGCGGCGACGAGCGGATCGCCGCCGTTCTCGTCGCCGGCCGCCGGCGGGGCTGCTTCGAGAGATTGCGCGCGTGCCGCGCGTCGCGCGAAGACCCTGCTCTCCGCCTCGTTGCGGAGCTTCGAGGCCTCGCCGTCCTCCGGCGCGTACAGCAGCGCCTTCGATGCGAGCACCAGCGCCAGCTCGTCCTCGCCTTTCTCGAGCGCGCGCCGGGATGCCCGCACGCTGCGCTCGCGCTTCATGTGGAACCACTGCCGCTGCATCTTCTCGATCCGCGCCAGCAGCTTCGGCGTCTCCGGCGAGCCGGGGTTCGTCTCGACGTATTGCTTCCAATGGGCGAGCGCCTGTCGCTCCTGCACGCTGATCGGATCGTCCACGTGCTCGGCGACGGCGACGCCGATCGCCGCCTGCGCGAGCCGCACCGGCGCGAGCGCGACCAGCGTCAGCGAGCGGCCGAGCGCCTGCGAGAACGCATTGATGGCCCGCGCGACGCGCGCGCGCCGCGACTCGCTGATGCGCGTGTCGGCGAGCGCGAGCGGGTCGTCGGCGATCTCCAGCTCGAGTTTGCGCCGGAGCGCCGGAGGAGCGTCCCCGCTGCGTCGCAGCGCGGCGCTGGCCCGGCGGCGCTCGATGGCATCGTCGATCGTCGCATTGACCACGTGCTGGCCATACGCCGGCAGCTCGGACGCCGGAGCGCCGGAGCTCTGCCGAAAGTCCTCGACGGCTTCGAGTCGCTCCTGCTGCGCCCGGGCCTCGGCGGGAGTGCCGGCAAGCGCGGCGGTGGCGAGGTCGCGAGCCGCAAGATCGGGCTCGTCCGGCAGGGGAGTCGAGCGCAGCGGCAGCGATTCGAGCGGGTCGCGGGCCACTGCGGACGGGCCGCTGCCACAAGCCGCGCTGCCGATCAGCAGCATCGACGCGAGCAGCAGAGGCTTCCGTGCGGCGGTGCGCGATCGGCGCGGTCGTAGCGGCTGCGGCATGACGGCTCTCCCGGACAGGCGGACGCGGGCTCAGGGACTGAAGCGGTCGCGATCGACGCGCAGCGTGAGGGCGAGGAACGCCTCGAGGCGTCGCGCCGCCTCGAGTTTCTCCGGCGTCCCGTCTTGGTTCGCCACCACCTCGTAGAGTCGCGATGCGGCGTCGACCAGGTCCTGGAACACCGGCGGCTCGAACCACAGGCTCTCCGGCGGCCGCGATTCGACGTACTCCGAAGTCAGCGCGGCGTACAGGTCGGCCAGCTCGAGCAGGTGACGATTGGCATTCTTGCTGTCCTTGTGGCGCGCCGCCAGCCGCTGGAGTTCGGCGACGGCGCGGACGTCCCCGTCGGGCGTCAGCTTGCGGATCGCGACGAAGTAACGGGCGCGCGCGCGGTCGGCGCGTTCCCGCTCCTCGCGCGCGAGGAACGCGTAGTGCGTGCCGGCGGCTTCCTGCTCGACGGCCTCGAGCAGCGCCAGGCGTCGGTCGAAATCGGCGATCGCGGCATCGGGATCGGCAGGCGGCGGGACCGGCGGCTGGCCGTCGACGTACGGGCGATCCGCCTCGTACCCGATTGCCGCGGCCTCGGCGAGCGCATCGTTGAGCGCCGCGCTGCGCAGCGCTTCGCCCTGCAGCTCCCCATCGCGCCGCGCCGCGCGGCGGTAGCTGTCCGAGGCGAGGCCGTAGGCGCGAATCCGCTCGAGCGCCCGGCCTTTGGCGAACGCGATGACGTCGTCCAGGTGGCCGGCGCGCAGCGCATCGGCGTGGATGCGCTCGAGGTTCTCGAGGCGGATCAGCGACGCGCGGTAGACGTTGCGACCGGTGAAGTCGCGCGCGGACTCGAAGCGGTAGGTGTCGTCGGGGACGTGCCGCCGCAGCGTGGCCACCACCTCGAGCACGTTGGCCGTCGGCTGATAGCGGGGGTCCGCCGGTCCCGGCGTCCGGCCGCCGCACGCGACGGCGATCGCGGCGGCGGTCGCGGCGGCCAGGAGCCGCCTGCGCCTCACTTCCTCGTCCGCGTCGCAACCGCGTTCAGCATCTTCTCGGTGGCGAGGACCGCGGCGGCGAGCTGGTCCGAGTCGACCGCCAGCGTCGAGTACGTGGACTCGGCGCCGTCGGTGCACTGCCAGGTGATCACCGTCTGCACCAGCGCGCTGCTGCGACCGCCGGGGGGAATCCGGACCTGGAAGTCGACGAGGCGCGGCAGCGTCAGGCCGAAGGACTTCACGGCCTTGCCGAGCGCGCGCATGAACGCGTCGTAGCCGCCGTCGCCGCCGGCCTTGGCGGCGGCGCTCTCGCCGCGCACGGAGACCGAGACCTCCGCCTCCGGCAACCCCGTCGACGAGACCAGCACGCGGTAGGACTCGATCCGCACCGGCCGCTGCTCCGGTCGGCCCAGCACGTCGGCGATGATGTACGGCAAGTCTGCCGGGCCGACCTCGCGCTTCTTGTCGCCGAGTTCGACGATGCGCGCGAGCACCAGAGTGCGCTCGGCGTCGGAGAGCTCGATGCCGAGCGAACGCAGGTTGTGTACCAGCGACGCCTTGCCGGAGAGCTTGCCGAGCGCGTACTGCCGCGCGCGGCCGAAGCGGTCCGGTATCAGCGCGCTGGCATAGAGGTCGCCCTTCGCGTCGCCGTCGGCGTGGATCCCGCCGGTCTGCGTGAACACGTCGCGGCCGACGATCGGCGCGTTCGCTGCCACCGGCTTGCCGCTGAAGGTCTCGACCAGGCGCGAGACCGTCGAGAGTTTGGTCTCGTCGACGCTGCTCCGGTGTCGGGTGTGGTCGTGCAGCGCCGCGACCACCTCGGCGAGCCGCGTGTTGCCGGCCCGCTCGCCCATGCCATTGACGCTGGTGTGGACGCCGCGCGCGCCCGCGCGCACGGCAGCCAGGCAGTTGGCCGTGGCGAGTCCGTAGTCGTTGTGGCCGTGGAACTCGAAGTGCAGCTCCGGCCACGTCGCCGCCATCAGACTCACCCAGCGCGTCACATCCTCGGGCTGGCAGATGCCGAGCGTGTCCGGCAGGTAGATGCGTTGGATCGGCAGCGCGCGCAGCGCCTGCACCAGCGCGAAGACGTAGTCGAAGGATTCGCGGACGCCGTTCGACCAGTCTTCGAGGTAGACGTTCACCTGGATGCGCGCGGCGTGGGCGGCGCGGATCGTCTCCTCGATCCGCCGGCGGTGCTGCTCCGGCGACTGGCGGAGCTGCTCGCGGCAGTGCTTCTCGGAGCCCTTGGTCAGCAGGTTCAGCACCTTGCCGCCGACGCCCTGGATCCATTCGATGGACAGAGCGCCGTCGACGTAGCCCATGATCTCGACGCGCCGGAGCATGCCGGCGCGGCGCGCCCAGCCGGCGATGCGGCGGGCCGCCTGGCGCTCGCCCTCGGACACCCGCGTCTGGGCGATCTCGATCCGGTCGACGCCGACCTCGCTCAGCAGCATCCGGGCGAGCTGGAGCTTCTCCGCGGGGGTGTAGGCGACGTCCGGTGTCTGCTCGCCGTCGCGCAGGGTCGTGTCCATGATCTGGACGCGCGGGGCGGTGGGATCGGGATCGGGGGGGGTGGTTTTCGGCACGATCGCGAAGGCTCGCAAACGAGGGGGGCAGCGCAAGCTACCCTGCCGCGTGTGAGCACGGAAGCGGATCCCGAGACAGAGCCCGACGCCGGAGCCGGTGTCTCGTTCGAATTCGGCGACGCGGAGGCCGGAGCGCGTCTGGATGTGGTGCTGGCGGCGCGTCTCGGCGTCGGCCGCGCGGCCGTCCGGGCGCTGCTGGCGCGCGGCCACGTGCGGCTCGGCGCGCGGCCGCTCGGCTATCGCGACAAGGCGCGCGCCGTCGCCTCCGGCGAACGCATCGAGGTCGCCGGCTTCTCGGCGCCGGATCTCCGCCGCGCGCAGCCGGAGCCGGCCGCGCCGCTGATCGTGCTGGCCGAGGGTCCCGGTTGGGTGGCCGTCGACAAGCCGGCCGGACAGCCGGTGCACCCGCTGCGCGAGGACGAGGGCCGCACGCTGCTGAACGCGCTGATCGCGCGGCGACCCGAGCTTGCCGGCGTCGGGGAAGGGGGGCTGCGCAGCGGCGTCGTCCACCGGCTGGATGTCGATACGTCCGGCGCGCTGCTGGTGGCGACCGAGCAGACGGCCTGGTCGCGACTGCGGACGGCGTTCCGCGAACACCGCATCGACAAGCGCTACCGCGCGCTGGTCGTCGGGCGGCTCGAGGGGGAGGGCGCGCTCGAGCTCGACCTCGCCGTCGTCCGCCACCGGCCGGCGCGCGTCGCGGTGGTCGGCGAAGGGACCGGGCGCACTCCCGTCGGAGCGCGCCGGACGGGGCTGCGCTGGCAGGCGCTCGCGCAGGGCGACGGCGTGACGCTCGTCGAGGTGCGCCCGCGCACCGGCTTCCTGCACCAGATCCGCGCGACACTGGGGTGGCTCGGCCACCCGGTCTGCGGCGATCCGACCTACGGGAGCGCGGACGATCCGACCGGCGCCACCCGCCAGCTCCTCCACGCCGCGAGCGTGCACTTCGAGGAGGTCCGCGCCGAGAGCCCCGACCCTTC
>CAYOHN010000123.1:0-9754 GCA_964403735.1 uncultured Spirochaetales bacterium
AACTTTTCCAAAGGAAAAGTTGACGAATCCAACCCGGCCCCTTTCTTGACGGCGGTCAGCTCCAGACGGAGGAGCGCTCGTGCAGGCCTTCGTCGAGGCGCGACTGGACGGCGGCGCGTAGCTGTTCGTTCATGCGCCAGACGAGGATCTCGTCGTCGGCGGCTTCGGGATCGAGCTGGTCGGTTCGCAGCGGTTCGCCGAAGCCGATCCACCACTTCGACGGCAGCGGCAGCAAACCGAACGGACCCAGCCACGGGAACGTCGGCGTCACCGGCACGAACGGCAGCCCGAGGGAACGCGCGGCGGCCTCGACCTTGAACAGCAGCGGATGCACCTCCTCCGCGCCGACGATGGCGACCGGCACCAGCGGCACGCGGGCCGCGATCGCCGTGCGCACCACCCCGCCGCGCCCGAAACGCTGGACGCGATAGCGCTGGCGAAACACTTTGGTGGCACCCTTGGCGCCTTCGGGAAAAGCGACGACCGAACGCCGCGTTCGCAGCAGGCGCTCGGCGTTCTCGCGGCAGGCGCGAACGCCGCCCAGACTCGCCAGCCAGGACTGGGCGAACGGCAGACGCAGCAGCCAGTCCTCGACGAGGAAGCGCGGCGTCTCGGGTGCCAGACAGGCCCGCGCCAGCGCGTGGCAGACCATCAACCCGTCCCACGGAAGCAGTCCCGAATGGTTGGCGACGAACAGGCAGGGGCGGCCCTGCGGCAGCTCGCTGACGCCCGAGACCTCGACGCGCCACCAGCGATCGAAGAGCACGTCGAGCCAAGGCCGCGTGTTCTCGAGCGCCGCGCGATCGAGGCCGAACTCGTCGACCTCGGCAGGCAGGCTGCGCATGCCCGTCGAACCGAAGCGGCGGCGCAGCGACTCGTAGAGGGCCATCCAGTCGACGCCCTGCTCGTTCGACGGCAGCCGCGACCGCAGCTCCTCACGCAACCCGTCGAGCGCGTCGCCGAGCACGCTCCCCTGCTCGAGACGCCGGCGCGCCCGCGCCTCGGCGGCATCTCCCGCCACGTCCCGCTCGTCGCTCACCGCACGGGAATCGATGTCTTCGTCGCCGTCGTCGGGCTCGTGCGGAATCACGCGGCTCCTCTCTCGCGCCCCACTAGCGATACTGCCGCATGCGCCGCGACGAAACCAACGAGATCCACGCCTCGCGCGTGCTGTAGATCGGCTCGCCGAAGGCATTCCAGCCGCGTTCGCCGTCGGCGAGCCACAGCCAGCGCAGGTAGTCGTAGAAGGCTGCCGTCGGATCGCCGGTGCGCGCGCGGGCGGCCAGGTCTTGCACGCGATATAGCAGCGGCGCCGGCGTCGGCAGAGCGGTCTTGCCCGCAAGCCGCAACAGCATCGACAGCGGCAGTGCCCCCGGCGCAACGATATTATACACACCAGAGTGACCGTCGAGCACGGCCTGCTCGTAGGCGGCCAGGCAGTCCTCTTCGTGGACGAATTGCAGCAGCGGGTCGTAGCCCAGCACAGTCGTCACCAACGATCCGGAGAAGTGACGGACCACGCGGTCCCAGAAGCTCGGGCCCATGATCCACGCAGAGCGCAGCACCGTCACCTCGGCATCGGGCCGCTTGCGACTCCACTCCGCGACGAGTTGCTCCACCTCCACGCGGTTGACGATGCAGTGCGCCTCGGGGTGTCCGCGCAGCGGGTGGGCCTCGGAGAGATACTGCGGATTGTCGGGATACGGTCCATAGAGCATCGTGCTCGACGCGATCACGAGGCGGGAGATCTTCGCCGCCGCGCACGCGTGCAGCAGCTGCAGCGTGCCGATCGTCTCGAGCTCGTGATCGGCCTCGACATCGGGCGTCGGATCGCGCCGGAACGCGGTGTGGACGACGGCCTCGACCCGTTCCCGGACGAAGAGTTCCGCGAGCCTCGCGTTCGCCGCCGGGTCGGTGAGGTCGACGCGCTCGAACGGGAAACGGCGATCGAGTCGCCACGGTCGGCGCAGATCGAGGCCGAGTACGCGGAGACCGCGACCGCGCGCCGCGAGGCGCTCGGCCAGGCGCTGGCCGAGGAAGCTGCGCACGCCCGTGATCGCTACGCAGCCCGGCGAGTGCGCCCCGTGCGTCAATCTGCCTCCTGCGCCTCACCCATCCGGCGGCGCCCTGAGCCACGGGATACCATCCGCGTCGATGGCCGTCACGCGCCCCGCCCAACGCCGGATCGCCGTGGTCGACGATGCCCGGTATCGCGAGCACCGCGCACCGCACGGGCACCCGGAGTGCCCCGAACGGCTGAGTGCCGTCGCCGCCGCCATCGCGGCGCGCCAGCAGCAGCTCGTGCGGATGCCGCCGCGCCCGGCCAGCGCCGAGGACGTGCTCGCGGTCCATCCTCGCGAGCACCTGGAGGCGATCAGCGCGGCCGCGCGGCGCGCGCCGGCGCACATCGACGCCGACACCTACGTATCGCCGGAAAGCTTCGAGGTGGCGCTGCTCGCCGCCGGCGGCGCCATCGCCGCCGCCCGGGCCGTCGCGCGCGGCGAGGCCGACGCCGCGCTGGCCGCCGTCCGCCCGCCGGGACACCACGCCGAGGCATCGCGCGCGATGGGCTTCTGTCTGTTCAACAACGTCGCCATCGCGGCGCGCGCGCTGCGCGCGGACGGTCTCGAGCGCGTCCTGATCCTCGACTGGGACGTCCACCACGGAAACGGCACGCAGCATGTGTTCGAAGAGGATCGCGACATCCTCTTCTTCTCGACGCATCAGTTCCCGTTCTATCCCGGCACCGGGGATTTCGACGAAGCGGGCCGCGGTGCCGGCCTGGGTGCGACGGTGAACGTTCCGCTGCCGGGCGGCTGCGGAGACGCCGAGTACGTCGGGGCGCTGCACCGGGTCCTGGTGCCGGTCGCGGCGTCGTTCCGACCCGAACTCATTCTGGTGTCATGCGGATTCGACGCCCATCAGGACGATCCGCTCGCGTCGATGCAGGTAACACAATCTGGTTTCTCCGAGATGTCCCGCGTGGTCCGCGCAGTGGCCGACGATTTGTGCGGCGGTCGTCTGGTGTTCGTCCTCGAAGGCGGATATGCGCCGAGCGGTCTGCAGCAGGGCACGGACGCCGTGCTCGACGCGCTGCTCGCACCCGCATCTCCGGATCTCGCCCCCGCGCCCGCCCTCGCGCCCGGCAGCACGCTCGGACACGTCGTGGGCCGCGTCGCCGCCGTCCAGCGCGGCTTCCATCGCGGGGTCGGAGCCGCCTGAACGGCTCGTCATTCTCTCCCTGCGATATTTCGTGTCCCCATCAAGAGAGACCCCCAACATCTGGGGGCTTCCGCAACGACCGCCGACCCACCCGATTTTTTTTCGTGAAAACGGGAGGTTCCGTGATTTTCTTGCTTGACCTGCAGGGTCCGAGTGGGATAAAAGTCCTGTTCAGTGGGGATCGGTGGGGGAAAGTGGGAAATCTCGGAGTGAGCCCGGCAGCGGTGCCAGTCTCTTCCGAAACCCGCCTCTCCCCGACCCGGAGCCAGAACGGGAAGAGGCAGGATGTTCCGAGGTCGGTTCGTCCACGCCATCGACGTCAAGGGCCGGGTCAGCATCCCGGCGGGGTTTCGGATGGAGCTTCAGCGCCGCACTCAGCTCGCGCCGATCCTGACGATCCAGCCCGAACACCTGGTGCTGTACGCCCGCGAGGACTTCGACGCCTTCGCGAAGCGCCTGATCGACGTCGACCCGCTGCGCACCGAGGGACGCGCGCTGCAGCGCTTCCTGATCTCGAACAGTGACGAGTGCGAGCCCGACGCCCAGGGTCGCATCCTGATCCCGCCGCATCTGCGCGCGCACGCTCAGCTCGAGCGGGAGGTCGTGATCGCCGGCGTCGGCAACTCGATCGAACTCTGGGACCGTCGCCGCTTCGAGGAAGACCAGGCGCGCACGCTCGCCCGTTTCGGCGAGATCTCCACGGAGGTCTCGAAGATTGGACACTCGTAACGACGACAGGTTCGATGACTCTGCGGGCCAGCGGCTGCGCCGCCTGCGTGCTGGGGGGATCGGAGGCCGAATGGCCTCCGCTTGAGAGGGGGGTGTCCTCGGAGTTCCGCTCGAGGAGCGGGGAGAAAAGGGGGGTTCGAACCGTTCCTCTCCTGGAGCTCCGAGGCACCCCTTTCTTCCCGGCGGTGGACACCGTCGGGAAACGGCAGGAGAACACCTGGGTGGCCGGGTCCGACTATCACCGGCCGGTCCTTCTCGATGAGAGCCTCGCATGGCTGGCGCTCCGACCCGGATCGCGGGTGGTGGACGGAACCGTCGGCGGCGGCGGGCACGCCGAGGCAATCCTCCGGGCGACGGGTCCCCACGGCAAGTTGATCGGTTTCGATGTCGATCAGGAGGCGCTCGCGGTCGCTGCCGACCGCCTCGCCCCGTTCGGCGATCGCGTGCATCTCGAGCGTGCCTCGTTCCGCGAGCTGGGACGCGTGCTCGCCGAGTTGGACTGTGCCCGGGTCGATGGCGTCCTGCTCGACCTCGGCGTGTCGTCGCGACAGCTCGACGCCCCGGAGCGGGGCTTTCGTTTCGCCGAGGAAAGCGCTGACGTGACCGCTCTCGACATGAGGATGGACGCACGCAGCGACCGGACGGCTGCCCGATTGCTGATGGAAGCCACGCCCGACGAGCTCGAGCGCTGGTTTCGCGAATACGGCGAGCTGCCCGGGGCGCATCGGCTCGCCCGGACCCTCGTCGAAACACGCCGCACGGCGCCCCTGTGCACGGTGCGCGATCTGCTGCAGGCGGTCGAACGGGCTCGCGTCGGAGGGGGACGCAAACACCACCCGGCGACGCTCGTCTTCCAGGCGCTGCGGATCGCCGTGAACGATGAACTCGAAGCGCTCGAGGATGGTCTCGAGGCCGCGATCGACGCGCTGGCGCCCGGCGGTCGGCTCGTCGTGATCTCCTACCATTCTCTCGAGGATCGGATCGTCAAGCAGCGCCTGCGCAGCGAGGAGCGCGGCTGCGTGTGTCCGCCGCGGCAGCCCGTCTGCACCTGTGGCCGGACGCCGCGCTTGCGCCTGCTCGCACGCCGCGCCGTGCGCCCGCGAGACGAGGAGACACGGGACAATCCGCGCGCGCGCTCGGCGCGGCTGCGCGCCGCCGAGCGGCTCCCGGATCGTCCGACCGCACCGAACCGGGAGGCGGCCTGATGGGAGGTGGCCCGATGCGTCGCCCGCTCTTCGCCAACGGACTCCGGCCCGGAGCCGCTGCTCGGATCGTCCCGCGCGCGACGGCGGCTCCGCGCCGTCCGCGCCGGCCCGGTGTCGTCGCGGGTCGCGAGCGCGCGCCGCAGGCTTGGGTGGTGACCGGACGCGACGTCTCGCACTCCGATCCGCCGCAGCGGATGCTTCCCGGGATCCGCCCGACCTCGCTCGGTGTCGTCGCGGCGGGCGCCGTGTGTGCGGCCTTGCTGCTGGTGGCCTTGCGCATGGACTCGGTACGCCTGCGCTACGCACTCGCGGACGCGGTGCGAACCGAACAGCAGTTGCTGGACGAGCAGCGAAGCCTGACCGTCGAAGTGCGTCGGCTCCGCGATCCCCGGCGGCTCGAGGGCCTCGGTCGCGAACTCGGTCTCGCGCCCGCCGGTTGCATGATCGATCTCGACCATCCGCGGCCCTGCCCCGGCGATTCGTCCGGCGAGCCCGGGGGAGTGCCGTGAGAGCCCCGGACCTCCGGATCCTGCGCGTGCGTCTCCGCATCACGTACGCGGTTCTGCTGCTCGGCTTCGCCGCGCTGACGCTGCGCGCCGCGCATCTGACACTCGCCGCGGATCGCAGCGCGGCGCGCGGCCGGAACCAGCTCATCACGGCGCTCGAGCTGCCGCCGGAACGCGGGCGCATCCTGGATCGCAACGGCATCCAACTCGCGCTCACCGTCGGTGTGGCGTCGGTCTACGCGGTGCCGTCGGAAATCACCGACCTCGACGGCACGGCGGCCCAGCTCGCCGGCCTGCTCGACCTCGACGCCGTTGCCCTCCGCGAGCGTCTCGCGCGGCGGCAGCCGTTCGTGTTCCTGAAGCGCTGGCTCGACGACGAGCGCGCCGAGCAGGTGCGCGCGCTGGGACTCGCCGGCATCGGCACCGTCACCGAGCCGCGGCGCGCCTACCCGCACGGGACCCTGGCGGCCGGCCTGCTCGGCTTCGCCAACATCGACGGCGAAGGCGCGCGCGGGATCGAGCAGATGGAGGATGCGTGGCTCCGAGGTCGGCCGAGTCGCGTCGCCGTGGAGCGCGACGCGCGCGGCCGCATGCTGCTGGGACCCGGGCTCGACCGCCACGCGACGGTCGGCGGCGATGTCGCGTTGACGCTCGACTTGCAGCTCCAGGCGAGCGCCGAAGCGGCGCTCGCCGAGGGCATCGCCGCCTACGAGGCGCGCGGCGGCATCGTCGTCGCCATCGACCCGCACGACGGCAGCGTGCTGGCAGTCGCGGAAAGTCCCGGCTTCGATCCGAACCACTTCCGGACCGTCCCTTTCGAGGACACCCGCGCACGTGCATTCACCGACGTCGTGGAGCCGGGGTCGACGTTCAAGACCTTCGTGATCGCCGCGGCGCTCGAGGCGGGCGCCGTCACGCCCGGAGAGGTCTTCGACCTGCGCGGCGGCGTGCGCGTGCCCGGCAAGACGATCCGGGATCTGCATCCGAAGCCGATGCTGGACGTTGCGGGAATCCTCCGGGTGTCGAGCAACGTCGGGGCCGTGAAGATCGGCCAGAAGCTCGGTGCGAGGCGTCACTACGAGACCCTGCGCCGCTTCGGATTCGGACGCCGCACCGGCAGCAGCTTCCCCGGCGAATCGCATGGACTGTTGCGACCCGCGGAACGCTGGCGTCCCGTAGACGCCGCGACCGCCACGTTCGGCCACGGCATCTCGGTGACGCCCCTGCAGTTGGCGGCTGCCCTCGGCGCGCTCGGCAACGGCGGCATCTGGGTTCCCCCCCGGCTGCTGGAGGCACGCCGAGCGCCCGATGGTGCCTGGCAGACCCTCCCGATCGGCGAGCGCCATCGCGCCGTGTCGGCCGAGACCGCCTCCGAAGTGATGGACATGCTGACCGGCGTGGTCCACGTCGAGGGCGGCACCGGTCGCCGCGCCCGACTTCACGGCGTCCCCGTCGCCGGGAAGACCGGTACGGCGCAGAAACTCGATGCCAACAATCGCTACTCCCACAGCCGTTACGTCGCCTGGTTCATGGGTCTCGCGCCGGCGCACGACCCGCGCGTCGCGATCGTCGTCGCCATCGACGAACCCCAGGGCATCCGGACGGGCGGGATGGTGGCAGCCCCGGTGTTCGCGAAGGTCGCAGCGACGTACCTGACACAGATCGGGATCCCGACCGCACCCGAGAGCGACGGCGGCGCGACACCGGTGACGCGAACCGTGCAGCGATCGGCACCGGCGCCGACGATCGCCGCGACGCGCGGGGATCGCATCCTCGTCCCCGACCTGCAGGGCCTGAGCGTTTCCGAAGTGGTGCAGCGCGTCGGCAACACGGCGGTCCGGCTCGAGCTGACGGGCCGCGGACGAGCGGTGGCACAGGAGCCGGTCCCCGGCACGATCCTCAGCGCGGGGCGCGAACCGCTGCGAGTCCGCTTCGAGCCGGCCGGAGGCCGCGGCTGATGCCGAGCCGGAGGAGCCCGTCGTGAGGCTTCGCGAGCTGCTCAGCGCGCTGCCTGCCGAGGGCGCCGTCCTGCGCTTGACGGGCGACGGCGACGCGCAGAACGTGCCGATCCGAGGCGTCGCGATCGACTCGCGCGCCGTCGTCCCGGGCGATCTCTTCGTGGCGCTGCGCGGCTTCCAGGTCGATGCCCACGAGCATCTGGAGCAGGCACTGAAGCTAGGCGCCGTCGCGCTCGTCGTAGAACGCGTGCCCGAGGGACTCGACCTGCGCGGTCGACCAGCCGTCGTCGTCGCGGATTCGCGGCGCGCGTTGGCGTCGCTGGCGGCTCGGTTCTTCGGCGATCCCTCGGGCGAGCTCCAGCTCATCGGAGTCACCGGCACCAACGGAAAGACCAGCACCACCTATCTGATCGAGTCCATGCTGACGGCGGCGGGACGACGCGCCGGCGTCGTCGGCACGGTCGAGATCCGCTTCGCCGGCGAACACATGCGCTCGATCAATACGACGCCCGAAAGTCTCGAACTACAGCGCATCCTGCGCGCGATGCGCAATCGCGGCATCGACACCGTAGCGATGGAAGTGTCCTCGCACGGCCTCGCTGCCGGGCGCACGGACGGGTGCCGCTTCCAGGTCGCTGCGCTGACCAACCTGACCCAGGATCACCTCGACTTCCACGAAACGATGGAAGCCTACCGCGAGGCCAAGCTGAAACTGTTCCGCGATCTGCTGCGCCCCGGCGGCGCGGCCGTCGTGAACGCCGATGACCCCAGCGCACCGCTCTTCGAAGCCGGCGCGCGCAGCGCGGGCGCGCGGACGCTGCGAGTCGCCCGGAAACCCGCCCCTGGGATCGACGTCGCGATCGGAGCCGCCACCGTGAAACTCACCGGAACGCAGGTCGAGCTGCGCTTGCCGTCCGGTCCGCTCGCTCTCGAACTCCCGCTGCTCGGAGACTTCAACCTCGAGAACCTGCTGGTCGCCGCCGGCTGCGCCACGGCGCTCGACCTTCCGCCCGAGGCGATCGCGCGCGGCGCCCGGACGTGTCAGCAGGTGCCGGGACGCATCGAGCGTGTGGACCCGAACGAGCCCGGCACCCCCACGGTCCTCGTCGACTACGCGCACACGCCGGACGCGATCGACAAGCTGCTTCGGACCGTGCGGCCGCTGACCTCGGGGCGACTCCTCACGGTGTTCGGGTGCGGAGGAGACCGCGACCGTGGAAAGCGCGCGCTGATGGCCGAAGCTGTCGCCCGCTGGAGCGACCGCATCGTCCTCACCAGCGACAACCCGCGCACGGAAGATCCCGAGCGGATCCTCGACGACGTCGCCGCGGGGTTGCAGGGGCGGGATCCCGTAGCGCGAGAGGAGTTGGACGACCGGACGGGCAGCTACGTCCGGCTCGCCGATCGGCAGATGGCGATCGCGCTCGCCATCGGGATCGCCCAGCCGGAGGACCTCGTCGTCATCGCCGGCAAGGGTCACGAGGACTACCAGATCATCGGTCGCGAACGATTTCCCTTCGACGATCGCAGCGAGGCGCGCCGGGCGCTGCGCCGGCGAAGGGCAGTCCCGTGAACCCGTCGCTTTCGATCCGCGATGTCGTGGCGTGGACGGGGGGCTCCGTCGTCGCGGGACCGGATACCGGGACCTGCGGCGGCGTGACGATCGACTCGCGCACGGTCGCTCCCGGTGTGTTGTTCGTCGCGATCCGCGGACCGAGGCACGATGCCCACGACTTCCTCGCCAGCGCCGCTCGCGACGGGGCGTCGGCGTTGCTCGTCGAACGCGAGGCCTTCGCCCGGCGGAGTGAGACGAGCGAGCTTCCCCCGTCGGTCTCCGTGATCGCCGTCGACGACACGACCCGCGCGCTCGCCGCGTTGGCTGCCGGCCACCGCCGCCGCTTCGACGGGCCGCTGGTGGCGATCACCGGCAGCAACGGCAAGACGACGACGAAGGAGATGTGCGCGGAAATCCTGTCCATGCGCGCGCCCTGCCTGAAGACGCAGGGCAATCTGAACAACCACTTCGGTGTCCCGCTCACGCTGCTGCGACTCGCTGTCGATCATCGCGCTGCCGTCGTCGAGATCGGCATGAACCACGCCGGCGGGATCGCGCCGCTCGCCGCCGTCGCAGCGC
>CAYOHN010000124.1:0-9640 GCA_964403735.1 uncultured Spirochaetales bacterium
CATCGTACACTAAAATGGCCGAGCTCGGCGGCCGCGCGCAGTTGGTCGGCGACGACATCTTCGTGACCAACCCGGCGATCCTGAAGAAGGCGATCGCCGAGCAAGTCGGGAACGCGATCCTGATCAAGGTGAACCAGATCGGTACGCTGACCGAGACGCTCGAGGCGATCCGGATCGCCCGCGCTGCCGGCTACGCGGCCGTCCTCTCGCACCGCTCCGGCGAGACCGAGGACACGACGATCGCGGACCTCGCCGTCGCCACCGGGGTCGGTCAGATCAAGACCGGCTCGGCGAGCCGCACGGATCGCATCTGCAAGTACAACCAACTGCTGCGCATCGAGGCCGAGCTCGCGGGCCGCGCGCAGTACGCGGGCCGCCGCGGCCTCGCCCATCGATGATCAGCGTATGACGCGCGGAGCCGGAAGCGCGCGGGGTCGGTGGGGGGCAAGGCGCCTGGTGCTCCTCGCCGCGTTGGCGCTCCTGCCGCCGGCGCCGGCGCGCGCGGCCATCCCGACCGCCGCCAAGGTGCGCGCCGAGATGGCGCGAATCAACGTGCAGGCCGGCCGGGCACAGCCACTCGCGCTGGAGGTGGTGCTCGTCGGCGAGTCCGGCGGAGCGATCGCCTCCGGCCGCGCACGGCTCGAGCCCAACGGTTCCGCGCGGCTCGAGCTGACGCTACCCGACGGCCGCCGCGAAGTTCACGAACGCAGTCCCGCCGGCTATCTGGCCACCCGCGACGGCGTTCGGATCGAGCGCGTGCTCGAGCTCCTGCCGCCGACACAGCTTCTGCAGGCGCCGACCGAGGCCGAAGTGGCCGCCGCACTGATCGGCATCGGCGGCGATCCGGACCGCGTGGAGCTCGGCCTCTGTGACGGCGGCGACTGCTGGGTCCTGGGGGGCCGTGACCCCGGTCCCTTCGACGGAAACCGCCGACCTTCGTGCTGGTTCGATCTCGACGCCCGGAAACCCGTGCGCATCGACGACGCGGGCGGCGCGCGCTTCCGGCTCGGGCCGTCGATCGGAAACGCCGCGGGCATCGCGTTCCCGGCGTGGATTCGTGTGCAGGCGCCCGGATGGCCCGGTCGGCGACTCGAGATCCAGCGGGTCTCGCCGGCGCGGCCGGCGGCCGGATCCCCCGCCCGGTGAGCGCCGCTCGCGTCACCCGGTGGGCTCTTCGGGTGACCTACCGGTGTGCATCTGGCATCCTCGGTCGTCGGCTGGGGACCTCGGGGGTCGGGATCGGGGTGATGGTCTCGGGGCGACCGACCCGACGCGCAACACCCGTACACCGAGACGAGCACGCGTAGGACGCCGAGTTCGAGACGAAGGGGAAGCCGGTGCGATCCGTCGAAGACACACAGCCGCGCAAGGGCCTGTCCGTTCCGGTCGTCACGATCCTCGACGACACCGGCGAGCTGCTCGAGGACGATCAGCGCGCCGTGGTGCGCTACGTCATCCAGGACGGCTACGGCGCCGACGTGATCTTCGCTGCCGGCACCACCGGTGAGTGGGATCGCGTCGACAACGATGTGCGTCAGGGCGTGATCCAGATCTGCACCGAAGAGGTGGCCAAGGCCAATGCGCTGCTGGCGGGGACCACGCGGCCCGTCGGACGCGAAGTGGAGATGTGGGCCGGTGTCACGGCGCCGAGCGCCGAGGAGACGCTCGAGAACCTCGACCTCGCGATTGCCTGCGGTGCGGATGCCGCCGTGCTGGCGCCGCTTTCGATCGTCGGAGTCGACGACCCGGTTCGCTTCGTCGCCCGCGACGTCGCGGATCTCCTCGATGCGCGCACGCGACGCATTCCCGTGTTCCTCTACGACAATGCGGACATCGCCATCGACCCGAAGGTTCCGCACATCCGCACGCGCCAGGTGAAGGCGCTGTCGCGGCTGGACTTCGTGCGCGGGATCAAGGTCTCGGCGCCGCGCAAGGTGCTCGGCAACTACACCAAGGCGGCGCGCAGCTTCAACGACCGCGGCGAGTTCGCCATCTACGTCGGCGACGCGATGCTGATCTTCGACCTGTTCCGCCCGCGGCGCGGCCCCTTCGGCACGCTGGCCGAGCACTGGAACCGCTGGCGCCTGCACGGCGACGTGCCGGCCGGCGTGGTCGCCGGGCCCGCCAACGCATTGCCACGCGAGTGGGCGCGCGCCTGGCAGACCTGTCGCGCGGGCGACGTCGAGCGCATGGATCAGGTGAGGAGCGTGCTCGAAGACTTCCGCTCCGGCACGCATTCGACGAGCGGCCGGCGCACGATCGCGTGTCTGAAGCGGGCCTTGCTCCACCTGGGTGTCGTGACCAGCGACGCCGTGGCGCCCGGGACGCCGAAGCTCACGCGGCCCGATGCCGAGCGCTTCGACGAGGTGTTCGCGAGGGTGCGAGAGAAGGCTGCCCGTACGGTGCGCGCACCGTGGGTGAGCGTGGCGCCCGCTGGACCCGCCCTCGCCGCCGAGCGCGAGAGCGGTCTGCGCCGCGTGTGAGCGGCCGAGCGGCAGCGAGAGAGTCAGCTCGCCGATCGGCAGAGGGACCGCTGCACCTCGTCGGTCTCGGCTCGATGGTCGTCGATCGACTACATCGCGCGGCGCGCATCGTCGGCGCCGACGAGAAGGGAGCGCTGCTGCCGCTCGAAGAAGGCGGCTCCGTCCACTCGTTCATCGGCGGTGTGGTGCTGAACCAGCTCGGCTGGGCGAGCGCCCTCGGGCTGCGCACTGGCATCTTCGGCAAGCAGGGCGACGACGAGCCCGGCCGCGTGCTGCGCGCAGCGATGGACCGCGCCGGCATCGAGTACCACCTGACGCTCGACGGCAGCGGGAGCTCGGTGGCGGAGATCTTCCTCGACGCCAGCGGCGAACGCGCGATCTACTTCGATCCCGCGGCGACAGCGGAACTCACCGACGGCGAAGTCCGCGCGCGTCACGAAGGATTCTTGCGCCGGGGCGCACGGCTGACGACGGAGGTCCACCAGGTCCCCCTGCCGGTCGTCCTCGAGGCGCTGAAGCTCGCGCGAGAAACCGGCCTCGAGACCGCCGTCGACCTCGATGTACCGCCGTCGGACGCGGTGCCGGCTCTCGGCGACGAGGCGACGCTGCACGCGGTGCTCGGCATGGCGGACCTGCTGAAGCCGAGCAAGCGCGCCGCTCGTGAGCTCGCCGCAGCACCGGGGGCCGATGCGCTCGAGCTGGCGCGGCTGCTGCGCAAGCGCTTCGGCTGCGGAGCGGTCGTCGTGACGGATGGCGCCGCGGGCAGCGCGGTCGCTGCCGATGCGTTCGAAGGTCGGGTGGCCGCGCCGCGCGTCGAGATGATGGATGCCACCGGCGCCGGCGACGCGTTCTTCGGCGGATTGCTCGCCGGTCTCCACCAGGGCCTCGGCTGGGAGGATGCGGCGCGGCTCGGCAACGCCTGCGGCGCCGCGTGCATCGAACGGCTCGGCGCGTTTCCGGCAGACGCCGCTTGGGCGCGTGCGCGCGCGCTCGAGCTGTACCAGGGTGCGCCGTTCGCGCCCGCTACGCCGCCGGCGGATCCGACGCTCGCGGAGATCGTCGAAGCGTTCGACATCGCCCTCGAAGAGCTCGGAGCGCTGCGGCGCCGGGTGGCTCCGCACGTCTACGCCGATGCGCTGGCGCTGATTCGCGAGTCCGAGGCGGCCGGCGGACGCGTCCACGTGACGGGAGTCGGCAAGCCGGAGCACCTGGCGCGCTACGGCGCATCGCTGCTGGCATCGACGGGGACGCCCGCGCAGTTCCTACACGCGACGGAGACGGTACACGGAAGCGCCGGGCAGGTGGTACCGGGCGATGTCGTCATTGCCATCAGCAACAGCGGCACCACGGGCGAGCTGCTGGCGGCGGTGGCGACCGTGCGCGCACTCGGCGCGCGCATCATCGCGATCACCGGAGGCGCGACGTCGCCGCTGGCCAAAGCGGCCGATGTCACGCTCGATGCCGGCGTGAGTCGCGAAGGCGGCGGGCTCGGACTGGCTCCGCGCGCCAGCATCGCCGCCGAGCTGCTCGTGCTCGCGGGACTCTCGACGGGGCTCGAGACGGCGCGCGGCTTCACGCGCGCGGAGTACCATCGGCGCCATCCCGGCGGCCAGCTCGGAAAGATCTCCGGCGGCGATCCCGAACGTTGATCGAGCGCGCCGATTCCGCCCCGCCCGCGGCGCGAGCGAAAAGTTGACGATTCAACCCGGCCCCTTGGTTGACGGTCTCAGGCGGGGTCGGGGGATTTGACGGTGAGGACGGCGCAGGGGGCTTTCTGGACGACGCGTTCGGCGACGCTGCCGAGCAGCAGGTGCTTGAGGCCCGTATGGCCGCGCGTGCCGATGACGATCAGATCGACGTTGCGCGTCTCGGCCTCCTCCTCGATGACGCTGGCCGGATAGCCCTCGCGCAGCACGGTCTCGACGCGCAGGCCGCGGGCGCGGAGCGCTTCGGCATGGCTCTCGAGATTGGCGGCCGCGTCGTTTTTCACCTGCGTCCAAAAGTCCGGCGGCAGGTAGGCGCCCTCGAGCTGCTGGAAATCCACCGGCAGGTGATAGGCGTGGAGCAGGACGAGCGGACACTCGTGCTCCTCCGCGAGGTGCGCCGCCCAGTCGAGGACCGCGGCGGCGTTCGGAGAGAAATCGATTGGAACCAGGATCGTGCGGATGTCGATCGTCATGACCAGAAGCTATCTCACGAATGCGCCGACCGCGTCGCCAGGGCCCCGTTGACGCGTCTGGAGCCCGGCTCTACCGTGCGGAGCCGGTCGTTCCCGGTCCTGGGGCCGTAGCTCAATTGGGAGAGCGCCTCGTTCGCAACGAGGAGGTTGGCGGTTCGATCCCGCTCGGCTCCACCAGGGGCCCTCGTCCGGCGGCCTCGTCGCCCCCCTTCCCGCTCGCCTAGCGCGACGGGAGCGCGACGGGAGCGGAATCACCTCGATTCGCTTCCCGCGGAACCTCGACGCGATCGGCGGGAACCCACCTTGCCGATGGTCCATCGGCGGGTCGGCCGCCGAGGGCCGCCGAGCCCTTGCCGATCGGATATGTCTAGATTTTTCATTGACACCGTTGCTGATTCCGCGATGATGCCGTCGATGTTTCTGACGAGTCGGATCCTGCGACGGACGTTCAGCGAGCTCGCGCTCTACGACGGGCAGGTTCCGTTCGCGGCGTGGCTGCACGCGCTGGCCCTGCGCGTCGCCGCGTCTCCAGCCCCGCGCACGTCGCGACCGGGGCTTCCGGCGCCCCCGCACACGACGCGTCACGCCTAGCGACGTGACCGCAGCCTAGCCAGCCGGATCGCGCAGGTAGGTCGTGGCCAGGGCATCCGCGTATTCGTTCCAGCGCGACCCATCGTGCGCGCGGATCCAGGTGAGCTTCACGTTCGGATGCGCGCGTGCCAGCGCGTAGAGTTCCTGCACCAGCTCGAGATTCGCGATCGGCCCCGTCTTGCGGCGCCAGCCGCGCGCCGCCCAGCCCGGCGCCCACTCGTTGACCGTCTTCACGCACAGCTGGCTGTCCGAGTAGACCGCGAGCGCGGCATCCGGCGGCAGCAGCTCGTACGCCTCGATCAACGCGCGAAGCTCCATCCGGTTGTTCGTCGTCTGCGGATCGCTGCCGTGCCGTTCGGCGACGATGTCGTCGTCCTCGACCCACACGACCCCCCAGCCTCCCGGCCCCGGATTGCCGTCACAGGAGCCGTCCGTGAAGACTCCCGACCGCGGCCCGCCCTGATGGCGTGCCAGCACCTGCTCGGGCGTGAGGAAGACGCCGCGTCGTTCAGCCATTGGGGCGCAGGGTAACGGCGCCGCTCGCACGCGCCGCCGGAGTTGGCGATCCTCCGGCAGGGGAGAAGGGACCGCGATGCACCGTTGGATCCTCATCGTCCTCGCGCTCGCTTCGCTCGCCGCGGCGCGGCCGGGCCTCGAGATCCGGCGGGCCTACGAAGCGCTCGAGCAGGCGATCGTGGCCCGCGACGTCGACGGCGCGCTGGCGCGGGTCTCCAGCGGCTCACTCGCCGAGTGGTCGCGGCTGCGGCACTTGGCGCTGCAGGGCTCGCGCGAAGACGTCGAGGCGCTCCCGCCCGGGCCGCGGTTCGCGGTGCTGGGCGTGCGTCACGCGGCGCCGGTGTGGCTGCTGCGCGACGGCACGCCGCGCGATCTCGCGGCCCACGCGGTGCGCGCCGGTCTCGCGGACCAGCGCGCCGTCGACCGCCTCGATCTCGCCGATGTCGCCGTGCTCGACCGCCGTCGCGCCCTCGGCCAACTCTACGCGGCGGGATTCCCGTCCGGCCTGCGCGTCGGCTTCGTGCGCGAGCGCGAACGGGGGCACGAGCACGCGCGCGAAGGCGAAACCTGGCGGCTCGATCTCGAGCGGACACTGGTCGGCGTCGGCCGGATCGTCTCGCAGGTCGCGCGCACGACGGGGCTTCCGGAGAGCCGGGTGATCCGGAACCTGCTCGAAGCGCTGATGGACGAGCCGGTGACGGACGCCGTCTGGCAGCCGCTCGCGCCGGAGTTCCGTCCGCACGCTGCGGACGACGGAGACGCGTTCGAGGAGGCCGCGATCGGCGCAGACCCCTGACCGTCGACCGTCTACTCCGCGCTCGCGTCCTTCGCGTACTGCGCCAGGAACTCGCGCCGCCAGGTCTCGTACGTTCCGGCCCGGATGGCCGCGCGCGCGTTCTGTACCAGACGCTCGTAGAAGTGCACGTTGTGGATGGAGACGAGCATCGCCGAGAGGATTTCGTTGGCAGCGAACAAGTGGTGGAGGTACGCGCGGGCAAAGCCACCGGCGCATGCCGTGCACTCGCACGAGGTGTCGATCGGATAGCCATCGCGGCGGTAGCGGCGATTCGTCAACCGGATCCGGCCGCGCGCAGTGAAGGCGACGCCCGAACGCGCGTACCGCGTCGGGATCACGCAGTCGAACATGTCCATCCCGTAGCCGATCGCCGCGACGAGGTCCTCGGGCAAGCCGACACCCATCAGATAGCGCGGCTTGTGCTCCGGGAGCAGCGGCGCACAGAACGACGTGATGCGACACAGCAGCTCGTGCCCCTCGCCGACCGAGACGCCGCCGATCGCGTAGCCGACCAGGTCGAGCGCGACGAGCGCCTCCGCGCAGCGCACGCGCAGGGTTTCGTACACGCTGCCCTGGACGATCCCGAACAGCGCCTGGTCGTGCGGACGTCGATGCGCCGCCAGACAGCGCTCCATCCACGCCAGCGTGCGTCGCACGCCGGTCGCCGCGAGGTTCTGGTCGGCCGGGTACGGCGTGCACTCGTCGAACGCCATGATGACGTCGGCGCCGAGTGCGTTCTGGATCTCGATCGAGCGCTCCGGCGTCAGCTCCATCGCGTCGCCGGTGAGCTCATTCGAGAACCGGACGCCGCGGTCGCTGATCTCCTTCTTCGGGATCGAGAAGACCTGGAAGCCGCCGCTGTCGGTGAGGATCGGGCCGGGCCAGCGCATGAACGCGTGCAGACCGCCGAGCTTCTGGACGAGCCCTTCGCCGGGGCGCAACGCCAGGTGGTACGTGTTGGCGAGCACCATCTCGGCGCCGGCCTCGGCCACCTGCGCCGGCGTCATCGCCTTCACGGCGCCATGCGTGCCGACCGGCATGAACGCCGGTGTATGCACCGTACCGTGCGGCGTCTCGAACGCGCCGGCGCGGGCGGCCTTGGAGCGCGCCTCGAGCCGGAAGGAGAAGGCGGACGTGGCCGCCATCGTGGGGACCTACCCCGCCACCCTGGAGTCCTACCGGTAGGTCTTGCGCTGGCCGGAGCTGTTGCGCTTGCGCGAGCGCTGGTGCTTGGCCTTCAGCTTCGCGCGCAGGCGCGCGGTCTTGTTGCCGCGCTTGCGGTGGGTCAGGTCGGCATTCTTCTTCACGGCAACACCTCGGGTTCGACAGAGCCGGAGTCCCGTAGGGGTACCGTAGGGGCCCCGTAGGGGACGGAAGATCACGGAAACTAGGGAAGACGCAGGCCTCAGTCCAGGAAGTCTGCCTGTCCGAGTCCTTGGCTGCTCACGGATCCCGGGACCCCCCTGCGACTCGCTACGCTCGGGTGGTTCGGAGACCTTTCGCTCGGTGATTCCGCCTCATGGAGATCGACCCCGATGCAGCCCCCCCTCGACCGGATGATGGACTTCGACCTCAGCGACGAGCAGCGGCTGGTGCGCCGCGCGGTCCGGGAGTTCGCCGAGAAGGAACTCCTGCCCCACGTCGAGGCCCACGAGCGCGAGGCGCGCTACCCGATCGAATTGATCCGGAAGCTGGTCCCCCTCGGCTACATCGCGCCGATGATTCCGGAGGAGTACGGCGGCTCGTTCCAGGACGTGATGACCTACGGGCTGATCTGCGAGGAGATCGCCCGCGTGGACTGGGTGGTCGCGAGTGTCGTCTCGGTCACGAACTCGCTGGTGGCCGGTTCGATCCTGCGCTTCGGGACGCCCGCGCAGAGGGAGCGCTGGCTACCGCCGATGGCGCGCGGCGAGTGCATCACGTCGGCCTGTCTCACCGAGACCGGCGGCGGCACCGATCTCGGCAACATGGCGACGACGGCGACGCGCGCGGACGGCGGCTGGCGGCTCACTGGCACCAAGGTCTTCATCTCACACGCGGCACACGCCGGTGTGTTCTTCGTCGTCGCGTCGATCGATCGCACGCAGAAGCACCGCGGCGTCACCGCGTTCCTCGTCGACCCGAAGGCCACCGACGGCATCACGATCGGGGATTTCCCGATGCGCACGCTGCAGCGCGACAACCTCGCCGAGGTGCACTTCCAGGACGCCTTCGTGCCGGAGGACGCGGTGCTCGGCGAACCGGGGCAGGGCTTCCCGATCCTCGGCGCCGCGCTCGACATGGGACGCTTCTCGGTGGCGGCGCGCCAGATCGGTCAGGCGCAGCGCTGCGTCGATCTCGCCGTCCCCTACGCGCTCGAGCGCCAAGCCTTCGGCCAGAAGATCGGCGAGTTCCAGCTGATCCAGCAGAAGATCACCGACATGATCTGCCGCGTGCAGCAGGCGCGTCACATCGTCTACCAGCTCGGCCGGATGAAGGACGCCGGTCTCGCGCGCTGCTCGATGGAGGCGTCGATGGCGAAGCTGCTGGCCAGCCAGGCCGCCGTGCAGAACGCGCTCGACGGCATGCAGATTTTCGGCGGCTACGGGCTCTCGGCCGAGTACGAGATCGGCCGGCTTCTGCTCGAGGCCAAGGCGATGGAGTTCGGCGAGGGCACCAGCGAACTCCACACCAAGCTGATCGCCGAGTACGCGCTCGGCATTCGCAAGCAGTAGCGACGAAGGAAGCCGCCCCGATGCCCGATGCCGACCGCCGCGAGCTGCTGGAGCTGATCCTGCGCGTGTCGTTCGAGAAACGCCGCGTCGTGCTAGCGAGCGGCAAGGAGAGCGACTTCTACCTCGACCTGCGCACGACGATGCTGCGCCCGCGCGGCCTCGAGCTCGCCGGCCAGCTGCTGCTCGAACGGCTGCGCGAGGGGCCGCGCGTCGACGCCGTCGGCGGCATGGTCGTCGCAGCGGTCCCGGTCGTCGCCGGCGTGCTGGCCGCTGCGGCGCGAGCCGGCGAGGACTGGCGCGAGCTCGTCGGCTTCTTCGTGCGCAAGGAGGCCAAGCAGCACGGCCTCGGCAAACGCATCGA
>CAYOHN010000125.1:0-9485 GCA_964403735.1 uncultured Spirochaetales bacterium
GCCCTCGAAGGCAAAGGCGCCGTCCGGACCGCTCTGCGCCCGGCGAACTCCAGGGGCCTCGCCAGCCGGCAGCGCATAGAGAAGGATTTCGACGCCGCCGGCGCGCGTCGGATCCTCGTCGTGCACGACGACGCCCCGGATCGCCGCCGGGCCCGCCGGGACATCGCCGATCCCGGTCAACGAGTCGTCCCCGTGTTGCGCCACGGCCGGCATCGCGGCGAGCGTCGCCGAGATCGCCGCGAGCGCGATCGTCCGGACACAGCGGCGCCGCATCATGCGTCGCGCTGCGTACGCCGCTCGGGATGCGGCCAGAGGACCAGGACGGCTCCGAACAGGAACGTGTAGCCCCCGATCCAGAGGAAATTCACCAGCGGGTTGCGGTGAATCTTGAGCGTCGCCGAGCCGTCCGGCTCGAGCGCGGTGAGAATCACGTAGACATCCTCGCGCAGTGTCGAATACACCGAGGGGATCGAGGCCGGCTGCTGCTCGAGCCAGTACATGCGTCTCTCTGGCGCCATCACTGCCAGCGGCTCGTCGTGCTGGTAGAGCGCCAACCGTGCCACCGCGCCGCCGTAGTGTTGCTTCGGCAGCGGCTTTGCGGTCAGGTACTCGAGCCGGTAGCCGTTCATCGCCACCGCTTCGCCCGGGCGCACGTTCTCGAGCCGCTCTTCGTTGAAGGCAGCCCCCGAGATGCCCAGTAGGATGAACACGACACCGAGGTGGACGACGTAGCCGCCGTAACGCCGCTGGTTCTTGCGCAGCAGCGTCGCGAGCGCGCGCGGCGCGGACTCGCCGCCACGCATGCGCACCGTGATGGCCCGGTAGTACTCCTGCGTCACCGTGGCAGTCACGAACGCCCCGAGCGACCAGAACACCAACGGGTAGATCGAGAAATTCCCGCTGAACGAGAGGGCTGCGAGGATCACCGCGGCGCTCAGCATTCCGACCGAAGTCGGAATCAGGAACTGCCGCCGCAGGCTTTCGAGCGACGCGCGCCGCCACGCCACCAGGGGCCCGATGCCGGTGAGCAGCAGCAGCAGCGCAGCGAAGGGCCATGTGAGTTTGTTGAAGAAGCTGGGTCCGACGGAGATCTTCGTCCCGCGCACCGCTTCGGACAGCACCGGGAACATCGTGCCCCAGAGCACGATCACGAGGATCACCATGAACACCCAGTTGTTGATGACGAAGCTCGCCTCGCGCGAGACCAGCGATTCGAGACGGTTCTCCGTGCGCAGCGACGCCCGGCGCCAGAGCACCAGTCCGAGGAACGCGAGAGAAGCCACCGCGACGTAGGCCAGGAAGATGTACCCGAACCAGCCGGCTGCGGTGAACGAGTGCACCGAGGAGATCACGCCGCTGCGGGTGAGGAAGGTGCCGAACAGACACAGCGCATACGTCATGCCGATCAGCACCAGATTCCAGGTCTTCAACATGCCGCGCTTTTCCTGGATCATCACCGAGTGCAGATACGCGGTGGCCGGCAGCCACGGCATGAACGAGGCGTTCTCGACGGGGTCCCACGCCCAATAGCCACCCCATCCGAGGACTTCGTACGCCCAGCGTCCGCCGAGCAGGATGCCGGCCGACAGAAAGAACCACGGCACCAGCGTCCAACGCCGGGTTGCGCGCAGCCAGGCATCGCCGAGATGTCCGGTCAGCAGCGCGGCGGCGCCGAATGCGAACGGCACAGAGAAGCCGGTGAAGCCGGCGTAGAGCATCACCGGATGGATGATCATCAGCGGGTGCTGGAGCAGCGGATTGAGCCCCTGGCCGTCCGAGAGCACCTGCTCGGGCGGAAGCCGGTCGAACGGATTGACGTTGGGAACCCAGTTGACGAGCGCCAGGAAGAACAGCGCGTTGAGCAGCAGGACGGCATTGACCCACGGCATCAGCCGCCGCTGGGATTCGCGGTGAATCCACGCCGCGGCACCGGCGTAGATCAGCGAGATCAGCACCCACAGCAGCAGCGAACCGCCCTGGCCGCCCCACAGCGCGGTGAGCCGGTAGGCGAGCGTCATGCTGCGGGCGCTGTGGCGTGCGACGTAGGACAGCGAGTAGTCGCCGGTGGCCAGGCACCAGAGCAGCGCGCCGGTCGCGAGACCGGTGAACAGCAGCGTGACCCAGACGGCGCGGCGAGCGACGCGCGCCCAGTCCGCCCGCGCCTGCGCGCCGCCGATCGCACCCGCCACCACGCCGACCAGGGCGGCGAAGAACGCGAGCCGGAGCGCGAAGAGGCCGATCTCTGCCATTCCTAGAACATCGCCTGTTCTGCCTGCTTGGCCTCGAACTTGGACGGGCACTTGGCCATGACGTTGTCCGCGACGAAGACCGCGTCTTCCTGCAGGCGGCCTTCGACGACCACTTCGGCGCCGTCCTTGAACATGTCCGGGGTGTCGAGCGTGCCGAAGACGACCGCGAGGCGATCGGCGTCGGCAGGGCCGACGCCAGCGTGCGGCGGATCCTGGACGACCTCGAAGCGGATCTCGCGGCCCTCGAGGCTGCGGACGATCGAGCCCGGCGCCACGTAGCCGTGGACGCGCGACGCGCGACCGATCTGTTGCTCGTCGCGGAACTCCGCCAGCGTCTGGTAGTACTGGAAGGTCCCGATCTCTTCGAGATTGGTCGCGGCGTACCAGCCGAGCAGGACGGCGACGGTCAGGCCGCCGAGAGCGATCTGCAGGCCTTTGGACATTGACAGGCCCTCGCGAAGGTGGAGATTTTCGAGGATCGGAGCCCGTCGAAGCTAGCACTGGACCCCGCTCTTTCCAGCGAGCGACCCGCCCTGCGTGATCGGTTGCGCGGGAAGAGTCCTGCAGCCGACGCGGTCGCCTCGAGCAGCGATCTGGCGTTCGCGGTCCTTGACGCGCTCCGCATGCGCAGCTATCGCCGCGCCATGAACCCTCCCTTCGCACGGCGGGCCGCGGCCATCGAGCCCTTCTTGGCGATGGAGGTGCTCGAGCGCGCCCAGGAGCTCGAGCGCGACGGGGCCCGCATCGTTCACCTCGAAGTCGGTGAGCCCGACGCCGGCGCTCCGCCGGAGGCGCTGGCCGCCTGTACGCGCGCTCTCGCGGACGGCGATACGCACTACACGGACAGCCGCGGGCTCCCGGAGCTGCGGGAGGCGATCGCCGCCGACAAGTCGGCCCGCGCCGGCGTGTCCGTCGATCCGCGACACGTCCTGGTGACGAGTGGGACCTCGCCGGCAATGCTGCTGGTGTTCGGGGCGTTGATCGAACCCGGCGACGAAGTGTTGATCCCGACCCCGCACTACCCCTGCTATCCGAACTTCGTGCGCTTCTGCGGCGGCACGCCGGTGTTCGTCCCGACCGATCCCGCGACCGGTTGGCAGGTGGACGTCGCAGCGGTTCAGCGGGCCCGAACGCCGCGCACGCGCGCGCTCGTGATCGGGTCGCCGGCGAACCCCACCGGCGCCATCCAGGATGCCTCGACGCTGCGCGCGCTGGCCGCGCTCGACGTGCCGCTGGTCGCCGACGAGATCTACGATGGGCTGCTCTTCGACGGCGCGCGGGTCCCGTCGGCACTCGCCTGTTGCGAGGGCGCTTGGCTGCTCGACGGCTTCTCCAAGCGCTACGCGATGACTGGCTTCCGACTCGGCTACGTCGTCGCGCCGGACGCCGACGCGCTGCGCACGCTGCAAGTGATGCAGCAGAGCCTGTTCATCTCGGCGAGTCACTTCGTGCAGCGGGCCGGCATCGCGGCACTGCGTCACGGCGAACCGACCCGGCAGGCGATGGTCGCCGCGTACCAACGGCGCCGAGGGCTGTTGGTAGACGGACTGCGCAAACTCGGCTTCGTCGTACCGGCGCCGCCGCGCGGGGCCTTCTACGTCTTCGCGGATGCGCGGGCATTCGGTGCCGACTCGCGTCGGCTCGCGTTCGCGCTGCTCGAGCGCGCCCACGTCGCCGTCACGCCCGGCGTCGATTTCGGCGCGGCCGGCGAGGGCTGGCTGCGCTTCACGCTCTCGGCCCCGGATGCGCAGATCGAGGACGCGCTGGCACGGATCGGCCGTGTCCTGGCGAGCGGGCTGTGAGGATTCGCGACGCGCGCATCGTGGCGACTGCGGTCGGACCGGCGGGATTTCCGACGGAGGGAGTGCCGGAAGTCGCGTTCCTCGGCCGCTCGAATGCCGGGAAGTCGAGCTTGCTGAACGCGCTGTCGGGTCGCCGCGACTTGGCGCGCGTGTCGGGGACGCCGGGCAAGACCCGCGCGCTCCACTTCTTTCATGTCGAGCGACTCGACGACGAAAATCGCGTTCGCACGCTGCTCTTCGTCGATCTGCCGGGCTATGGATTCGCGCGCGTCGCGAAGAGCGAACGCGCCGCGTGGCAGCGTCTCGTCGAGAGCTACCTGAGCGGCCGCGTACCGCTGCGCGCTGCCGTGCTGATCCAGGACATCCGCCGCGACGTCAGCGACGACGAGCGCGACCTCGTCGCGTGGCTCGCCGAGCGCGGCGTTCCGGTGCTCGTCGCGCTCGCGAAGAGCGACAAGCTGAAGGCGGGGTCGCGCGGATCGCGGCTGCGCGCGCTGCGCGCGGAGTACGCTCTCGACGAGGCTCGCGTCTTCGCGACGTCGGCGCCGAAGAAGCTCGGCGTCGACGCGCTGTGGGCGGCGATCGACGCATTCGTCGACGCGGGTTCGGCGCAGACCGCGGCGCATCAGAGCAGTCCGTAGCGCCCTGCCATCAGCGCCATTGCGGCCGCGAGCGCCCAGAGCCCGAGCAGTGTCCCGCCGGCGGCGCCGGGCCGCGTGCCGCGCCAGTCCCGCCGCACGAGATCTGCGCTGCCCACGGCGAGCGCGGCGATTGCAAACAGCAGGGCCGGGTTGCGCGAGCGCAGCGCCGTCGTCAGGCCGAACGCGAGGATCGCGGCCAGACCGGTCGCTGCGGTGATCAGCACCGGCCACAGCGTCGACTCCTGGAACAACACGCGAATGTGACGAGAGACCCCGTCGGCCGCGGCTGTCGCCTCGGTCTCGGCGAGTTCGCGAACCCAGCGCACGAGCCGTCCATCGGCAACCGCCGCACTCAATCGGTGGTCGTCGTCGATCTCGAACAGACGCACGAGACTCGACGACCCCGTGCGCGAGAGCACCCGACTGGCGGTCGGCGGCACCACGTCGTCGCGCGCACCATGCACCAACCAGACGCGTACGCCCGTCGGCAGCTCGGGCCGGAGCCCCTGCAGCGCGGCGGCTTGCGCGAGCAGCAGCGAGGGACCGCGCCACAGCCCGCGCTGCAGCAGCGCCACGGCGACGGCGCCGCCGAACGACGAGCCCACCACGACATCCGGCCGGAAGCGCCGGATCGCCGCAGCCTGGGCCTGCACACAGCCCTCGAAGTCGCTCGTATCCATGCGCGGAGTCTCGCTGGGGAAGTGCTCCGCGAGCACGCGCGCCTTCGTGCCCTTCGGGCTGCTCTCGAGGCCGTGGATGAAGAGCACGCGGGGCTTCGTCACGCCGAGACTCTATCGAAACAGGTCCTCGCTCGGATCGCGGAGCAGGTCCCGGACGTTGCCGTCGCCGCTCGGCGCGAGCCCGTCGATCCAGACCGCGGGTCGGCCGGCGTCCTTGCCCATCAGCACTCCCGCGGCGGCGGCGAGTTGGTCGACGAGCGCCATCGCGGTCATCTCGAGCGGCCGGCCGGCCAGATCGCGGCGACCGCGCCAATCGACCAGCGGCGCGAGACCCGCGCTGCCGAGCGCGACGTCGACGAGGCCTTCGCGCCACGGCCGCCCGAAGGTATCCGAGACGATCACCGCCAGGGGGCCGGCGCCTGCGCCGACCAGGTCGTCGCGCAGCCGGCGCGCGCTGGCATCCGGATCGAGTGGCAGCAGTACGGCGGTGTCGGCTCCCGGCGCATTCGACAGATCGACGCCCGCGTTCGCGCACACGAACCCGTGTCGGGTCTCGGCGATCCAGACCCCGTGGGCATGCCGGACCACACGGGCCGTCTCCTGCAGCACGACCTCGACGTGGCGGGGATCCTTGCCATCCGCGGCGGCAATCCGGCGGGCCTGCGCCGACGGCTCGACGTCGGCCAGCGGTCGGCTGCGCCCCTCGGCCTTCGAGACGATCTTCTGAGCGACCACGAGCACGCCGCCGGCGAGCGTCAACCCCTGGGCTGCGGCGGCCGCCAGCAGAAGCGCTGCGAGGTCGTCTCCGGGTGCGACGGCCGGGAGGCCGCGCACTGCGACCAGCCGGAGTTCCTCGGGCGTCTGCGTCACGCCGTGGGACCCCGCGGCGGATTCGGTTCGGCAGCCGCGAGGTCGAGCGCCGCGAGACGCTCCCGCGTGCGCGGCCCGGCCCCCGGTCCGGCGGCGAAGTCGCGCAGATCGCGCTCGTCGTCGATGTCGATCGCGAGCGATGTCAGCGAGAGCTCGACCAAGGGGACGCCGGCGCGTGCGGCGGCCGCGCGATGGGCACTCGCACTGGCGTCTCCGAACTGCGTCGGAAACGCATCGTACGGATTGCGCGCCAACGCCGCAGTTCCGCCGTCGCGCGACGGCACCAGGACCGCGCGCGGCGGCGGGCCGCCGGCGAGTGCCGCGAGTACCTGCGCGAGTTCTTCCGTCTGCGCGCCGGCCACGTCCCCGAGCACCACGAGCAAGCCGCCATTGCGGGCGGCGCCGAGCTCCCGTCCGGCGCGCTCCAGCGCCGCATCGAGTCCCGGATCGGGGCCGCGCAACGCGCGTGCGCCGGCGCGCTCGGCGGTGCGCGCGACGGTTTCGTCGGGCGTCACGACGGCGACCACGGTCAGCTCTGGTAGCGCGCGCAGCGCCACCACGACGTCCTCGAGCATCGCCAGACTCAGCGCTTCGGCGCCGGCCCGTCCGAGCGCCGTGGCCAGCCGCGATTTGCCCGCGGCGAGCGATTTCACCGGCACCACCGCGGCAGTCATCGCAGCGCTACACAGCTCCCCGCGCCGACATCGGCGAGCTCGTCGGCGAGGTCCAGCGCGGCCCGCGCGATCCGTGCCGCGGCGTCCGGATTGCGCATGATCGTGTCGATGGCGCGCCCGCGCAGCCCCAGCGTCTCGACATCGGGAACCTGCGCGGCGTCGCGGGTGTCGAGCAGGAAGCCATGCGCGACGTCGCGGTAGAGCGCAGCGACGCCGCGCGCCGACACCTCGGCGCCGGTGCCGCGAAGCAGCTTGTCGGCGGGACCCTTCAGCGGCGCGCCGCCGACGATCGGCGAGATCGCGACCACCGGTGCCCGGTGGGCCGAGAGGGTTTCGCGTACGCCCGGCACGGCGAGGATGGGTCCGATCGAGACGACAGGATTGCTCGGAGCGATCAGGATCCGCGTCGCGTCGCGCAGTGCAGCGAGGACGCCGGGCGCCGGCCTCGCGGCACGGGCTGCGGCGAGGTCCACGCCCTCGACTTCGTCGGGAGCACCGTCGCGTGCGAGATACTCCTCGAAGTGTACACGGCGACCGTCGCGCAGCTCCACATAGGTGGGGCACGGATCCTCCGACATCGGCAGGATCCGCACCGGGACGCGAAACGCGCGCCGGATCTCGTCGGTCACCGCGGCGAGCCCCGCTCCGCGACTTTGACGAATCGTTCGATGGAGGCCGGTCGCGAGGTCCCGGTCTCCGAGCCGGAACCATGTCTCGTGCCCCAGATCGGCGAGCGCTTCGATCACCGCGAAGCTGTCCCCGGCGAGGCCGTAGCCCTTTTCGAGATCGACTCGACCTGCGAGGGTGTAGGTGACGATGTCGAGGTCCGGAGAGACGTGGACGCCATAGAACACGCGGTCGTCGCCGGTGTTGACGATGGCTGTGACGGTGTCCGGAGGAACCGCGCGCACCAGGCCAACCAGGAAGCGGGCGGCGCCGACGCCGCCTGCGAGCACGGCGATCGATCGCGGCGGCGCCTCGGCGGTCACTGCTGCGTGACGCGGGGCTGGATCCGGGCACGGCGCTCGCGCAACCGCTCTAGGTCGGCCTGTAGTCGCGGGAGCCGTTGGGCGACTTCGCGAAAACGCGGGTCGTCGACGAGCGTTTTCTGGTCCACGGCGTCGGTCTCGCTGAGGATCACCATCAGGGTGTCCTCGTCCCGGGCGATCTCTCCCTCGATGCTGGCGATCTCTCGGTCGAGTTCTTCGAGTCTGGCGCGCTCGTCGGGCTCGAGCGCCGGCGGCCGCGGGGCCGCGACGACGGCCGGTGCGGGTGGCTCGTCGAACGGCAACTCCGAGTCGCTCGCGAACGTCCCGGTTCCGCGCGCGGGAGCAGACGTCTCCGAAGACGCGGGCACGGCGCGTGTCGGCGCGGCAACGGGCGTTCCGTCCGCCTCGAGCGGCGGCGGGGGCGGCGGCGGCACGACGCGCGGGGCGCTTGCCGAGCGCGCTTCCGGCTCCGGCTCGGCTTCCGTTGCCAGCGCCGGGACGGGCTCCGCACTCGAGTTCGAGCTCGGCTCGGTATGGGCTTCCGCGGCTGGCGGCGCTGAAGTTTCGCCAGCCGTTTCCCGCGCGGCATGGCCTGCCTCGTCCATCGCGCCCAGCTCGCCCGCCTCGCCCAATTGATCGGGCGCCCAGTCGGTCTCGCCGCCCGGCGCCTGCGACCAATCCGGCTCCGACGCGACGGCGTGGACAGCGTCGCTGTGCTCCGGAATCTCGACGTCGGCTGCGCCCTGCCGGACCGAGGGCGTCATCACTGCGGCGCCTGCGGGCGCGGTCGTGTCGATGTCTCCCGCGTCCCGTTGCAGCCAGTCGCGATGGCGAGGCATCTCGCTGCCCTGCACGATGCGGTCGCGAATCGCCGCGGGGATGCGACTTCGATCGGTCGTGTAGTGCGCCACGCCGTGCTCATCGACCCACTTGTAGATCACCGGAGGCTCGGCGGACGCACTCTCGGCCCCGAGCCAGGGAAGACCCGGCAGCGCGGCGCCCAAGATTCCGGCAAACAGACTCGAGGAAAGCGTGGCGCGGAGGAGGACGAGCCTCGGGACGTGCATGAACACGATTCTTCTGAAGGCGCGCATCCCCGTCAAGCGAGAATGTGCCCCTGACGCCGCGCGCGACAGCCCTCCGGGTCATAGGGGGCCCTCCGGGTCATAGGGGGCCCTCCGGGTCATAGGGGGCCCTCCGGGTCATTGGCAGCCCTCCGGGTCACAGGGCGCCCTCCGGGTCATTGGCAGCCCTCCGGGTCTCGTCCGTGGCGAGGAACCGGCTCCACGGTTCGGCGTCGCGTCGATCCAGGTTGCCTCCCTCCATGGCATGAGGTTTGCTCCGATACCCGGCCGTGAACGCCGACAGTCGATGCGTCGAGAGGTTTCGATCGCGGTCCGTGGCGCCCTTCGTGGCATGGGCGCTGCTCGCGGCCCTGCGGGCGGGGGATATCGCGCGCCACTGCGAATTTCTCAGCTTTGGGACCAACGACCTGACCCAGATGACCTATGGACTGTCGCGCGACGATGCGGGGCGTTTCATGGGCAGCTACGTGCGGCAGGGCGTGTTCCCAGAGGACC
>CAYOHN010000126.1:0-9463 GCA_964403735.1 uncultured Spirochaetales bacterium
GGCGGCGTCGCGCCCCACACCATCTCCCACACCGCCAGCCGCAGCACGTTGCGATCCACCGTCGCCATGCGATCGACTCGCCAATGTGTCGCATGGGCCGCGAGCAGCGCGTCGATCTCTTCCCGATGCTCGGCCACCCCGGTCACCAGCTCCTTCGCGAATGCCTGGGCGCCCGCGGGCAGCTCGAAGTGGCTGCCGACGGCGCCGAACGCCGCTTCGGCGCGCTCCCGCGACGGACCGACCTCACCGCGATCGCTGAGCTCG
This sequence comes from uncultured Spirochaetales bacterium, assembly GCA_964403735.1. Classification (GTDB taxonomy): domain Bacteria; phylum Myxococcota_A; class UBA9160; order UBA9160; family PR03; genus CAADGG01. The sequence continues at coordinate 265 of CAYOHN010000126.1, forward strand.
GCGGCGTAGAGCACCTGGAGCGCCACCTGGCGCGACGTCCGACGGGCGGCGCTCACGACCGTCGCCCGCGAGAACGCGGCCCGCGCGTGCCGCCGCGCGGCGCCTTGGCGCGCGCGCGCCGCGGGCGCTCGCCGTCCTCCGGCGGCCGCCGCAGCGCTTGGACGAGATGCGCCATCTCGAGGGCGGCGAGCGCGGCCTCGACGCCCTTGTTGCCGTGCTCGCCCCCGGCGCGCGCGAGCGCCTGCTCCGCGTCGTCACAGGTGAGCACGCCGAATCCGATCGGCACGTCGGTATCGCGCACGATCTCGCGGATCCCGTCGGTGACGGCATCGCAGACGTACTCGAAGTGCGGGGTCCCGCCGCGGATGACGACGCCCAGAGTCACGAGGGCATCGTAGCGCCCGCTCGCGGCGAGGCTGCGCGCCGCCTGCGGAATCTCGAACACGCCCGGCACCCAGACGACGTGCAGCGCGTCGGCATCGGCGCCTCGCGTCACCAGTTCCTCGACGCAGCCCTCGAGCAGCCGCACGCAGAGGGGATGATTGAAGCGCGACACGACGATCGCGAGGCGCAGACCGGTCGCGTCGCGACGACTCGCGTAGAGTTTCATTCCTCCGTCCTCCGTGTAGACCGCCGTGTCGACCGCCGTGTCGACCGCCGTGTCGACCGCCCTGCAGCCTGCCGTGCAACTCGCCGCGTAGAGGTTGCCCGATCCGGCGCGAAGCGCGCCTCCAGCACTAAATCCTCACCGAGCTTGCGCACGCGCCGCACCGATGCGCGCGGCGCCATCGCCAACGCGCCGATGCCGAGCGCACCGACCGCCGGGCGACCGTCGCCGCCGAGCAGCAGCGGCGCCGTCATCCAGAGCAGTTCGTCGACGAGGTCCGCGCGCAGCAGCGCCGCGGCCAGTTCGCCGCCACCCTCCACCAGCACCGTACCGAGGCCTTCGGCCCCGAGTCGCTCGAACGCCGGCCGCAGCGACAACCTCCCGCTGCGGGTCGGCCGCTGCGCGAGCAGTCGTACGCCGAGCGCCTCCAGCGCCCGGCGGCGGCCCGCGGGTGCCGCGCGGCTGCACAGCACCCAGCTCCGCTCCGGATCGTCCCGATGCATTCGGGCGTCCGTCCCGACGCGCAGCTCCGAATCGAGCAGCACGCGGACCGGCCGATGGAGGACGCGCGCGCCGCGCCGCGCCGTCAGCTCCGGATCATCGGCGAGGGCGGTGGCCGAACCGACGAGGATCGCGTCCGTTCGCGCGCGGAGCCGATGGACGAATGCGCGCGCCGGCGCTCCGGTGATCCATCGGGAGGCGCCGCCCGCGGTGGCGATCCTGCCGTCGAGCGACGCCGCCAGCTTCAGCGTCACGAACGGACGCCCGCGCTCCACCCGGGACAGGAAGCCGCGGTGTTGCTCGCGGCACTCCGCTTCCAGCACGCCGACTTCCACGGCGACGCCGGCGCGACGCAGCGCCCGGAGCCCGCCGCCGGCGACATGCGGCGCCGGATCGCGATGGCCGACGAACACGCGAGCAATCCCGGCTTCGACCACCGCCGCAGTGCACGGGCCGGTCCGACCCTCGTGGCAGCACGGCTCGAGGGTCACCGCAAGCGCGGCGCCGCGCAGCGCCGCGCGGCCATGGCGCCGCGCCGCTTGCTCGATCGCCACCACCTCCGCGTGCGCCTGCCCGGGCGGACGCGTGCGCCCGCGCCCGAGGATGCGGGTGCCGCGATACACGACGGCCCCGACGGCGGGATTCGGGAACGTCCGACCGAGTGCGCGTCGCGCCTCGGCAAGAGCGAGTCGCATCGCGGCCTCCGGCGTCACACCCGGCGCCGAGTCCGGCGTCGAGCTCCGCGTCGAGTCTGGCGTCGAGGTTCGGTCGTCAAGACGGCGGGCGCCGCTGCGCCTCGGCATCGGGCTCGTCCTCGGCCGCCACCAGCGCGGTCGGCGACGCATCGGCCGCATACCCCGCGAAGCTTCGGGCCCGGTCGCTCTCGGAGGTGTCGCTCCCAGAGTGATCGCTCGCGGAAGGACCGTAGCGATACGCGCGCGCGGACCGGAAGAAGTCGACGTAGTCTTCGGCGCTCTCGAAGTTCTGGAACACCGAAGCGAAGCGCGCCGCGGACAACAGGTCCACGGCCGCCAGGTCGTTCAGCACCCACGCGCCCATCTGCTCGCTCGCCACTTCGGTCTGGCCGGTCTCCTGCAGCCGCTTCTCGATCCGGTCCGCAAGCCGCTCGAGCGCATCGATCGACACCGGCCGCTTCACACAGGCGCGCTCGACACTGGCCAGCAGCTTGCGGCGATCGAAGTCTTCGCGCCGCTCGTCGCGTTTGACGATCTTCGGCAGCACGTCTTCGACGCGCTCGCGCGTCGTGAAGCGCCGCCCGCACTCGAGACATTCGCGGCGACGGCGGATCTCCGCTTCGTCGCGTCCCAGCCGCGAATCCACCACGCGATTCGCATCGTCTCCGCAGTACGGACAGCGCACCCGCTACTGCCCTGCGCCCGGATCCACGTCCGAGTCCGTCTTCGTGTTCGGGTCGGCATCCGACCAGTGCGAGGGATACAGCGGGAAGCGCCGGCAGAACGCCTCCACCTCACGGCGCACGGCGGCCAGGCGCCCTTCGTCGCCCGGCGCCTCCAGCACGCAGACCACGAACTCCGCGATCTGCGCCATCTCCGCCTCCTTCATGCCCCGCGTCGTCACGGCCGGCGTGCCGATGCGCACGCCGGAGGTCACGGCCGGCTTGCGCGGATCGTACGGCACCAGGTTCTTGTTCGCCGTGATCCCGGCCTGCTCCAGCGCCTGCTGGGCCTGCTTGCCGGTCACGTCGCGGTCGACCAGCGAGAGCAGGAACAGATGCACGTCCGTGCCGCCGGCGACGATCCGGAAGCCGCGCCCCTCGACGCCCTCCGCCAGCGCCTTCGCGTTGGCGACGATCTGCTGGCAATAGCCGCGGAACTCCGGCCGCGCCGCCTCGCGGAAGGCGACCGCCTTGCCGGCAATCACGTGCATCAGCGGCCCCCCCTGCCCGCCCGGAAACACTGCCGAGTCGACCTTTTTGGCAAACGGCGCGTCGCACAGGATCAAGCCGCCGCGCGGGCCGCGCAGCGTCTTGTGCGTCGTCGTCGTGACCACGTGCGCGTGGCCCACCGGCGACGGATGCACGCCCGTCGCGACGAGCCCGGCGATGTGCGCGATGTCGGCGAACAGCAGCGCGCCCACCTCGTCGGCGATCGCCCGGAACGCCGCGAAGTCGAGCGTCCGCGAGTACGCCGTGGTTCCGCACTGGATCAGCTTCGGCCGATGCTCGCGGGCGAGCCGGCGGACCTCGTCCATGTCGATCGTCTCGCTGTCGCGCCGGACGCCGTACGGAACGGTCTCGTACAGCTTGCCGGAGAAGTTCACCGGCGAACCGTGGGTCAGGTGGCCGCCGTGGTCCAGGTTCATCGCGAGGATCGTGTCGCCGACGTCGAGCAGCGCGCGGTAGACGGCTTCGTTCGCCTGCGAGCCAGCGTGCGGCTGCACGTTGGCGTGATCGGCGCCGAACAGCGCCTTGGCACGCTCGATCGCGAGCGTCTCGACGGCGTCCACGACTTCGCAGCCGCCGTAGTAGCGGCGGCCCGGATAGCCCTCGGCGTACTTGTTGGTCAGTACCGACCCGACGGCCTCGAGCACGGCCTCCGACACGAAGTTCTCCGACGCGATCAGCTCGAGGCCCAGCGCCTGGCGCCGGCCTTCGGCGCGCAGCAGCCGCCCGATCTCCGGATCGGCTTCGTCGACGGCGCTGCCGGTCGCCAGCTCCCGCTGCCACGACCGGCGGCCGAGCGCGTCGATCTTTGCGACGCGCGGTGCGTGCCGGCCGCCCTCGAAGCCGGTGTTGAGAAAGGTCTCGACGATCGCCCATGCGGCGTCTGCGTCGAGTCGATCGGCCGACAGCGCCAGCACGTTGGCGTCGTTGTGCAGCCGCGCCATGCGCGCCATGTCCACGTCGAGCGCGATCGCCGCGCGCACGCGCGGATAGCGGTTGGCGACGTACGAAACGCCGTTGGCGGAGCCACACAGCACGAGCGCGCGGTCGGCCTCGCCGCGGGAGACCGCGTCGGCGGCCGGGCCCGCGTAGTCCGGGTAGTCGACCGGCTCGGGGCCGTCGGTTCCGAAGTCGTGCAGGTCCCAGCCCGCACGTTCGAGCCGCTCGCGCAGCGCGCGCTTCAGCGCCACCCCGCGGTGATCGGCAGCCAGGGCAATCCGTTTCGGCATGGCGGGACTCCTTCTCGCTTCGAGTCTCAACAAGGCGCTACGACGCGCGTCCGAGCAGCAGGCTCGCGCTGACCCCTCCGAACCCGAATGCGTTCGACAACACGGTCCGGACCGACGCTTCGCGGGCCTTCGGCGTCACGTGATCGAGCGCGCACTCGGGATCCAGCTGCTCCAGGTTGAGCGTCGGGGGGAGCACGCCCGTCTCGAGCGTACGGACACACAGGATCGCCTCGACGGCGCCGGCCGCACCCATCAGGTGCCCGAGCCCGGATTTGTTCGCCGACACCGGCATCCGCGCGGCGTGCGCGCCGAACACCGCCTGCAGCGCGCGCGCCTCGCTGAGATCGCCTGCGATGGTGCTGGTGGCGTGCGCGTTCACGGCGTCGACCTGATCGGGGGTCAGACCGGCGTCGGCGAGCGCGCGCTCCATCGCGAGTCGCGCGCCGCCGGCGTCCTCCGCGGGACTCGCCGGGTGTCTCGCGTCCGCTGCCTCGCCGTAGCCGAGCCACTCGGCGCGCACGCGCGCCCCGCGCGCCTCGGCGTGCTCGGCGGTCTCCAGCACCAGCACGCCGGCGCCCTCGCCGAGCACGAAGCCATCGCGGCCCGCGTCGAAGGGCCGGCTCGCGCGCACGGGCTCTTCGTTGCGGGTCGAGAGCGCGCGCATGGCGGCGAACGCGGCCATCACGAGCGGGTGGATCGCGGCCTCCGTACCGCCGGCGACGACCACGTCGGCGTCGCCGCGCTCGAGCATCCAGGCGGCGGCGCCGAGCGCCTGGGCTCCCGACGCGCACGCACCCACCGGACACCGGATCGGACCGCGCAGCCCGTACGTCATCGACACGTAGCCGGCGGACATGTTGGGCAGCACCATCGGCACCGTGAACGGCGACACGCGGCGCGGGCCGTGCGCGAGCATCACATCATGGCTGTGGATCAGCGTCGACACGCCGCCGATGCCGGTGCCGATCGCAACGCCGGTGCGATCGCGGTCGCCCTGTTCGCCGGCCAGTCCGGCGTCGGTCATCGCCTCCTCGGCAGCGACGAGCACCAGCCGCGTCACGCGATCGAGCCGGCGCAGGTCCTTGGTCGACAGGCCTTCGGGCGCCAGATCGGTTTCGCACTCGGCCCCGAAACGCACCGGCAGCGCGCTGGTGTCGAAGCGCGTCAGCGGACCGACACCGCTGGCGCCGGCCACCGCTGCCGACCAGGTTGCACGGACGCTGCGCCCGAGCGGCGAAACGCAACCCATTCCTGTCACGACGATGCGACGGCGCGCGGACCGTGCTCGCTGCATGGCATCCCCACAGGGCCAAATCCATCGAAGTTCAGCCAGATCGAAGTTCCGCCGGGTCGAAGTTCCGCGATCTCGCCGCAGCTCGCGTTCCGCGGATTTGCTCACGCGGACGGCGCATCGGCGCGCGCGCGGCGAGCGCTCCGCTCAGCTGACGGCGGCGCGCGCTCTCACGTAGGCGACCGCGTCCCCGATCGTCTGGATCTTCTCCGCGTCGTCATCGGGGATCTCGATGTCGAATTCTTCTTCCATCGCCATCACCAGCTCGACGATGTCGAGCGAGTCGGCGCCGAGGTCGTCGATGAACGACGCTTCGGGCACGACCTCTTCCTTCGAAACGCCGAGCTGCTCGGCGATGATGTCGGCCACGCGCTGTTCGATCGGCTGTTCGGTCGCCATGAGTCATTCGCCTCCAGAAGACTGGCTCGAGAGAGCGTCGGGGGAGCGGGAGGAAGTCCCCCGGCTTGCCGAGACGCTGAATCTAGCCTGCACAGTGCCGATCCGCCGCCGCCCGCCACAACGCCTCCCGGTGGCAACGATGTGTCGCAACGGTGCTTCCGGACCCTTCGATGGCGAGACGGTGTTTGCCGTCACGACGGCGGCGGAGCCTCTGCGCGCCCGGCCGCAAACGAGGACGCGAACCCGGCCGCGGCCTCCAGCTCGGCCGCGCCCGTCAGCGCGGCGCGCGCGAGCCCCGGTTCGATCCGGGCAGGTTCGATCCGGGCAAGCGGGGCAACCCGGGTGGTCGGGGCGGCCGGGCCGCCCGGAGCGGTCGCGGTGATCGGGGTGGTCGGAGCGATCCGGGCCACCAGCGGCGAGAGCACCTTCGACGGCCCGATCTCGAGCACGTGGGTCACCCCGCGCGCGGCGAGCGTCTCCACCATCGCGGTGAAGCGCACCGGCTCGGTCACCTGCCGGCGCAGCAACTCGGCGAGCGCGCCGCCTTCGCGGACCACCTCGGCGCTGACGTTGGCCACGAGCGGCGGAACGGGATCCGCGAAGGCGAGGCGTTCGAGATCGACCGCGAGGCGCTCGGCAGCGGGCGCCATCAGCCGACAGTGGAACGGTGCCGATACGGCGAGACGCGTGGCGCGGCGCGCGCCGGCCTGCCGGGCTTCCTCGCAGGCCATCTCGACCGCTTCGGCCGCGCCGGAGATCACCGTCTGGCCGGGCGCATTGTAGTTGGCCGGCTCCACCCACGCGCCGCTGCGTTCGCGGGCGCGCGCGCAGGCGGCTTCGACGCTGCTCGCGTCGCTGCCCAGGATCGCCGCCATCGCCCCGGCGCCGGCGGGAACGGCCTCCTGCATGTAGGTGCCGCGCGCCCGGACGAGGCGAACGGCGTCCGGCAGCGGGATCGATCGACTCGCCACCAGCGCGCTGTATTCGCCGAGACTGTGGCCGGCGACGTACGCCGCCGGCAGGGCGCCGCCGCTGCGTTCCTCGAGCGCGCGCAGCAACGCCACACTGGTCGCGAGGATGGCCGGCTGCTGCACCTCCGTCGCCAGCAGCGCGTCCTCCGGACCGTCGAAGCACAGCCGCGACAACGGAAACCCGAGCGCGTCGTCGGCCGCATCGAACACGGCGCGCGCGGCCGGCGACGCGTCGTAGACGTCGCGACCCATCCCGGCGCGCTGCGCGCCCTGGCCCGGAAAGAGCAGCGCGAGCAAGGCGGTGCGCCTACTCCTGCTCGGGGATCTGCAGGCGCGTGACGCCGCGATAGTGGCCGCACTCGCGACACACGCGGTGCGGCAGACGCGAGGCGCCGCACTGCGGGCAGTTCGCGCGACCCGGCACTGTCAGCGCGTCGTGCGAGCGCCGCCAGTTCTTTCGCGTCTTCGACGTCTTGCGCTTCGGAACCGCCATCAGTCCTCTCCCTTGCTCCCGCCGTCGCTGCCGACCCTGCGCAGCGTGCGCAGCGCCTCGAGAGCCGCGAACGGCGAGGTCGGCCGCTCCGCCTCGCAGCCGCACGTTTCGAGATTCCGATCCACCCCGCAGCGCGGGCACAGTCCGCGGCACTCCTCGCGGCACAGCGGCTGGACCGGGACGGCCAGAGCCACCGACTCCCGCAACAACGAGCGCAGGTCGATCTCCGGCCCGTGAAACCATCCCATCTCGAGCTCGTCCGTCAGGCAGACGCCCCATCGGGCCAGATCGCGCGCCGCCTCGGGCTCGGGCGGCACGCGAGCGCCCGCCGGTTCGAGGACCAGACGGAAGGGCTCGCGAAGCGGCGAACGATAGCGGACGAGACAGCGGCCGCACTCGAGCTCGAACGCGCCGTCGAGTGCCCCATCGAAGTACAGCTCCGAGCCGATCTTGTAGGCCCGCAGGCGGGCCGTCGGGAGGACGGCCAGCTCCCCGGCCAGCTCGGGAACGGATTCCCGGGCATCCGCCCAGCCGGGATCCTCGGGGCCGAACTCGAACTCGGTGGGGGTCTGCTGGAGGCGGTCGACGAGGATCTTCATGGCAGTGCCGGGCGGGGCTAGCAGACCAGCGCGCCCTCTTGCCACCACGTGCGGCGCGGTCCGGCTACATTGCTCGGTCCATGTCGATCCGGACCCGATTCGCCCCCAGCCCCACGGGGTTCCTGCACATCGGAGGCGCCCGCACGGCGCTCTACAACTGGGCGTGGACCCGCCGTCACGGCGGGACCTTCGTGCTGCGCATCGAGGACACCGACCGCGCGCGCTCGACCGCCGAGTCCGAGGCGGCCGTCCTCGACGGCCTGCGCTGGCTCGGCATGGACTGGGACGAAGGCCTCACGCGCCAGAGCGAGCGCGGCGAACTCCACCGCGCGGCGATCGAGACCTTGCTCGCCCGTGACCGCGCCTACCGGTGCGTGTGTACCCCGGAGGAGATCGAGACCCGCAAGCAGCAGGTCCGGGCGACCGGCGCCAAGTGGACCTACGACGGCCGCTGTGCCAACGCCGCGCACGGACCCGCGTGCGGTCCGCACACCGTGCGGCTGCGGGTCCCGAAGGAGGGCTGGCTCGGCTGGGAGGATCTGGTCTTCGGGCCGAGCGGACAGGAAGCGCGCGAGATCGGCGACATGGTGATTCGCCGCAGCGACGGCTCGCCGCTGTATCACCTGGCCGTCGTCGTCGACGACGTGGACATGAGGATCACGCACGTGATCCGCGGCGCCGATCACCTCAACAACACGCCGTTCCAGCTCGCGCTGTACCGGGCGCTCGATGCACCGCTGCCGCACTTCGCGCACGTGCCGCTGATCGTCGGTGCCGACGGCCGCAAGCTCTCGAAGCGACGCGATCCCGTGTCGGTCCAGCACTTCCGCGAGGCGGGCTATCTCCCCGAGGCGCTGTGCAACTGGCTGGCCCGGATCGGCTGGTCGCACGGCGATCGGGAACTCTTCTCGCTCGACGAGATCCGCGCGCTGTTCAGCCTGGAGGCCGCGCACCGCGCTTCCGGCCAGGCCGATCCCCAAAAGCTCGACTGGATCAACCAGACCTGGATCAAGCAGCTCCCCGGGGAGCGACTCGCGGCGGACCTGCAGCCCTTCCTCGCCGCCGCGACGGACGCCGAGGCGGCGGCCGCCGCCGCGAAGGACCCGGGGCTGCTCGGGCTCATCGACCTCTTGCGCGAGCGCAGCAAGACGCTCGCCGAGATGGCCGAGCGCGCGCGCTTCTTCG
>CAYOHN010000127.1:0-9382 GCA_964403735.1 uncultured Spirochaetales bacterium
GGTCCGAGAGGTGCGAGACGGTGTCGCGGCCTGGCGCGAAGCCGGCGTGCGGACGCCGATCCTGGTCCCGTCGTCGGCTGCGGGCAACCAGCTGGTGGCGTTCCAGGAGCTGTTCGCCGCATTCGCGTGACGTCTGCCACCCGGGATTCGCTCCCACCGAGGACGCTATCGCCATGGAGCCGGTCATCCCGAGGCGCCTCGTGCCCAGCCCCGAGCCGGAGCCGCTCGAGCCCCGCGAAGTCCGGCAAGAGTTCCGGCGACTCAGTGACGACGGGCGGAAGCTGCGAACGGCCGGCGAGGCCCGCTGCGATCCGACGCAGTTGCTGTCGCGGGCCTACATCCCCGCGTACAAGGTGGAGCTCTTCGACCTCGTCTTCTACCTGGCCGACGTGCGCCAGAACGACACCGTCCGGTTCTTCGTCGCGTCTGTCGTGATCGGCGCCCAGGGACCGGGCCCCGCCGGGATCTATCCCCGCATCTTCTACAAGGACGGGTCGCTGGTCTGGCGGTCGGCATCGCATTTCATTCCGTACGGGGAGGGGTCGTCCACGGCGTGGATCGGCAAGGGCGATGTCGAGACGATCGTCTCGCGAGACTACGAGTCCGTCGTGACGCTCGAGCACACGACCGATCTACCGCTCGAGCTGCAGGCCGCGCTCGAGGAGCTGAGCCGCCGGCCGAAGCGGATTCCGCACGACGAGGAGGCGCTGGCCCTCGTGCTGCGGCGCGGCCCGGAGGGTCGCATCGAGGCGTACCGGGACTTCACGGAGCCGCGCCGTCGCGCGCGCTCGAACCCGCGCAATCGCGTGCACGGCGGACGCCGGATCGCGCGCTTTACCCGTCCGAGCGATCCGACTTCGCTGCGTTTCGTCGCGGGCTTCGAGCCGGACTTCCGCCACGGTGTGCTCGAGGTCAGCACGTCCGGAAGCCGGCTCTACGGCGGACGGATCGAGCGGTTCCGGATCCGCTCGCAGAACGAGAAGATTCAGTACCTGTTCTTCGCCGGCCCTCATCACGTGTGGATCGCGAATCCCCAGGCGACGACCACGCAGCTCTCGAGCTTCGGCGTGCGGACGATCGATGTCGCCGTCGATGACGATCTGTGTGTCCCTGGGATGGAGTACCACTACCTCGAAGGGGGCGATCCTCCCGTCTTCGTCAGCCAGATCCCCGACGGCTTCGCCGGCGAGCCGAGCCCCGTGGACGCGTGGCGGGCCGACGCGTCGCCCTGGCTCGAACGCCTCCCGGTGATCCGGGCGTTCCGGCGTCAGGTGCTGGCGAGGCGGCCGCGGTCATAGGAACGGACTAAGCTCCGGCTCCAACAACGACCCGGGAGTACGAGATGCCGCGCGCACGAGCCAACGGAATCGAGCTGGAGTACGACACCTTCGGCCGGGCAGAAGATCCCGCCCTGCTGCTCGTGATGGGCCTCGGCGCGCAGATGATCCTGTGGCACGAGGAATTCTGCGAAGCGCTGGCGGCACACGGGCTGCACGTCGTGCGCTTCGACAACCGCGACGTCGGACGCTCGACGTGGCTCGAAGAGGCCGGCATGCCGGATGTGGTGTCGGCGATGGCGACGGCGCAACAGCGGCAGCCGGTCCGGTCCGCGTACCTGCTGCGCGACATGGCCGCCGACGCTGCCGGCCTGCTCGACGCGCTCGAGATCGACGCTGCCCACCTCGCGGGCGCGTCGATGGGCGGCATGATCGCCCAGACCCTGGCGATCGAGCATCCCGCGCGCGTTCGCACGCTCACGTCGATCATGTCGACGACGGGGCATCCGGACCTGCCGGCCGCCACGCCGGCGGCGATGGCGGTGCTGCTGACGCCAGCGCCCACCGAGCGCGCGGCCGCGATCGAACGCAGCCTCGAGGTCTCGCGCACGATCGGCAGCCCGGATTTTCCGGCCGCCGAGGACGAGCTCCGGGCCCAGGCGGCGCGCGCGTTCGATCGCGGATTGAACCCCGCCGGTGTCGCTCGGCAGCTCGTGGCGATCCTGGCGAGCGGTCATCGCCGCGATGCACTCGGCGCCGTACAGGTGCCGACGCTGGTGATCCATGGCGCCGAGGATCCGCTGATTCCCGCCCCGGCCGGACGCGACACTGCCGCCGCGGTGCCGGGTGCCGAGCTGCTGTTGATCGAAGGCATGGGCCACGATCTTCCGCGCGCGCTGTGGCCCCGGCTCGTCGATGCGATCGCCAAGCACGCCGGCCGCGGCTAGACGGCACGGGCGGCTGCTCCTCGAGTGACACGTTCCAGGAGGCTTGTGAATCGCTTCAACGCCCTCTCATTCGATCTGGACGAGACGCTCTTGGATGGAAGGTTCTTGCAACGCTCTCTAGCCGAGGCGTGCAACGAGATTGCCTCCCATGCCGGACTCGACGCTGATCGGCTGCTAGCTGCGAATGCCGATGCCTGGCATGCGTATTGGCCCACAGTGGAAGCAGACTGGACGTTGGGCGCGCTCGATGGAGCGTCTTTGACTCTCGAAACCTGGCGCCGCACCTTGGAAGCGTGCGCGTGCGACAGTGACGCCGTGCTTCGATTCGCGTATGAGACGCACTCGCGACTGGCTCTGCATGCGTATCGGCTGTTCCAGGACGTGCCGGATACGCTGGAAGCAGTCAAGAGAGAGGGCATTCCTCTGGCCCTGATCACCAACGGCGCATCTGATACGCAGCGCGAAAAAATGCGAGCCCTGGAACTCGATCAACTATTCGACGCGGTGATCATTTCGAGCGAAATAGGGGTCGCAAAACCGGCGGTAGAGATCTTCGAGGCTGCGTTCGAGCAACTCGGCGTAGATCGGGGCTCTGTATGGCATGTCGGAGACAGCCTATCCACGGACGTAGCTGGTGCCAACGCCGCCGGATGTGTTTCGGTCTGGATCAACCGGCGCGCCGAGCTTCGGAGGGCGGCAATCGTCCAGCCAGACCTCGAGATTCGCTCCCTGTCAGAGTTGTTGGCATCGAGGGACTCGTGATTGCGCGCTTGCTAGCGCGGCGTCGCGGGAGCGGCTTCGAGCAGGGCCAGCAAACGGCGCCGTTCGGCGTCGGCATTCGCCAGCGGTGCGGCGCGATGGCGGGCGACCTCGGCGGCGTCGTACTCGACAAAGCCGGACGCGGCCGCCGCATCGGGGTCGAAGCGGACCAGCATCCAGTTGAGCAGCGCGGCCAGCGCCGCGTCGTCGAGCGGCGCATGCGCGGAGCCGGGAACCCGCACCAGATACGCGCGACCCTCCGGGATGCGGAGAAAACGTCCGACAACCAACAGAGACGGTACGCGCCCGGGAGCGCCGCTGCCGTCTTCGAGGTGGCAACCCATGCAGTGCAGCACGTAATCGAGCCGGGCGCCGGAGATCGGTTCCGCCGCCGAGGAAGGCGCCGGCACCCAGAGGGCCGCAACGATCCCGAGCGCGACGAGCGCGGCCTGCGCCGTCACGATTCGGCAGCGACGCCGAGCACGATCGCCGTCGAGCAGTGGTAGACGGTGCTGGGGGCGGCGACACACCAGTTGATGTCGTTGCTCTTCGGCGGCAGGTAGGCCGGCCGGTCGCCCTCGTTGCGGTTGCAGAAGCAGCGCGCGCACATGTGCTTCCCGCAGCAGTCGTTGTAGCTGATCACGTAGTGGCGTCCGTCGGCCGGATTGCGACAGGTGCCGATCCACGTGACCGGCGACATCGTCGTGCCGGGTGGACACGCGGTATGAGTGCCGCCGCAGCACGAACACAAGAAGCCGTCGATGGCGCAGTGGCGCCAGTACTGGCAGCTCGACGGGTCTCCCTCGGGTCCTTCGATTCCTTCCGGCGCGGAAGGGGAGGGCTCGGTCGGCGCCGCCGCCACGCGGGAGATCGGCAGCAACGGCAGCGCCGCGGCGCCGGCCAACGCGGCGCCGAGGCGACCCAGCAGGCTGCGACGCGAAAGGCCGCGTGCCAACTGGCGCGACGTCGTCTCCGCCCAGCGATCGAGGATGCGCTCGATCGCTCCGGTTTCGGATCGGCTCATGGGTGTCCCCCTTCGGATCGTTCGCCGCCCGTCGATCTTGCCACGAACTCCTGGATCGAGGCCACCCCGCGTTCGTGCGCCTCGAGCAGGCTCTCGAGATGTTCGCGCGAGTTGACGAGACCCTTCGCGCGGACGATGCCGGCGGCGTCGATCAACACCGCGTGGGGCAGCCGGCCGACGCCGTGCGCGAGGCCGAGCTCGGTCGAGACGACGTAGGGGAACGCGTCGAGTTGCTTTCGCTCGGCAAAGCGACGCTGCGCCTCGGGCTCGCCGTCGCTTGCGAAGACCACGCGCAGCCGCTCGGCTTCCTCGACGGCGAGGCGCCGCACGACGGGGAGCAGCGACTCGCAGATGGGGCAGCCCGGCGCGACGAACAGCAGCAGCGTTCCACGCCCGTCGCCGCCGCCCCCCAGCTGCACGGGTCGCCCGAGGAGATCGCCGCCGGACCACGATGGGGCAGGGTCACCGACCTTCGGGCCGCCGCCCAGCAGCAGCGCGCCCGTCGGCGCGATTCGCTCGTGCAGCACACCGACCAGGGCTCCGCGAAGTGCGGAGTTTCGCCGGAGATGTCCACCGTGCGCACGAGTCCATCGAACGAGACGAAGATCCACTCGTCGCCGTGACGCACGGCCTTCTCGGTGACGGGATCTCCGAGAACATCGAAGAAGGGCTCGCTGCGCGCCCGGGACTGCTCGGCGCCCTGCGCGTCGAGCGCCACAAGCAGCAGCGCGCCGTCGCCGCAGAGCGAAAAGAAGCGCCGCGGACCGGCGGCGTACACCAAATGGCAGCCGGGCGTCGCGATCTCTCCGACCAGGCGACGTTCCTCGACGTCGACGATCGTCACCGACGTGGCTGGCGTGAGGTTCGCGAGCGCCAGGAAGCGACCGTCGTCGAGCAGGGTCGAAAGCGCCATCGCGTGGACGATGTCGGCGCGCTTGGGCGGGAGGGGAACTTCGGAGATCGGCGCGAGCGTGGTGGCGTCGTAGATCGTCACGACGTCCGTGCGCTCCCCGCGGCTGCCGCGGCTGTAATAGGTCTCTGGCAGGTAGATCTCGTTGCGTGCCTGCGAGAACACCGGCGAGATCGCGCCGACCCCGGTCGACAGCATCCCGAGCACCTGGCCGCTGTCGCCGTCGAATCCCGCCGTTCGTTCGAGCACGAAATCGGCGATCCAGGCCTGATGCGGGGCGAGCGGCGGAGCGGCCAGAATGCTGCCGGCGGCCTCGCTGGGCAGCGGCTCGGGCGCGCCGGCGTCGGCTCCCGATCGGACGGGAGACAGCAGCGGGAACGCTGCGGTGCAGGCGGCGAGGGTGACGACGGCGAGCACGCGACGCACGATGGGCCTCCTCGGGGTCGGCCGCGAAGGTACCGCCCAGGGGAGGGAGAACCCCTGGCGTCGGACGGGCTGCGCCGGCGCAGCCTGTGCGGAGGCCGAGCCAAAATGTTTACAACGTAAGTTTATAACGTAAAATATTCGTCATGCCGCCCCGGTCCCTCAGCGACGCGGAGATCCAGGAGTTCCGCGACGAACTCTGCCGCGTGGCGGCGCTGCGCTTCGCCGAAGCCGGTTTCGCCGGCGTCACGCTGCGCGCGCTTGCCGCGGAACTCGGCGTCTCCCCGATGACGCCGTATCGCTACTTCCAGAACAAGGAAGAGATCTGGCAGGCCGTTCGGACCGACGCCTTCCGACGCTTCGGCGTGTCGATCGAGGCCGCCGCGCGCGGCATCGCTTGTCCGCTGGAGCGCATCCAAGCGATCGGTCGCGCCTACCTGCGCTTCGCCCGGAACGAGCCGCATGCGTACCGGATCATGTTCCAACTCGATCCGCCGGATCCCCACGAAGACTGGGATCCCCTGCAGGAAGAGGAGCTGCGGCGCGGCTGGCTCGTCCTCCACGGCGCCATGGAGCAGGGCGTTCGCATGGGTCTGCTGCGCGGGGATCCCGGCACGCTCGCGCATCTCGCGTGGATCCCGATGCACGGCCTCGCGACGCTGCATCTCGCGGACCGGCTCCGCCTCGGCAGCACGATCGAGGACCTCGTCGAGCCGATGCTCGACACGTTCTTTCACGGCACCGCTGTCGGCGCGCCCGTTCGTGTCGGGGAGCCTCGATGAGACGGATCGGAATCGGCAGCGCGATCGCCGCAGCGTTCCTGGGAATCTGGGCGTGGCACGGGCGCGGCGCGGGCGAGCCGGCACCGCCGGCCGGCGCGCTGCCGGTCGTGGCGTACACGATTCGTGTCACGCCGACCTACGAGGTCGACGAGCTGCACACCGGCCGCGTCGTCGCGCGTCGGAGCAGCGAGCTCGGCTTCGAACGGGGCGGTCGTCTCGAGCGTGTGCTCGTCGACGACGGAACCCGCGTCGAGGCCGGCGATGTTCTCGCGCAGCTCGATCGACGCCAGCTCCGCGCCGAGCGCAAGCAACGCGCCGCGCAACTTGCGGACATCGAGGCGCAGCTCGCGCTGGCGCGGGCCACGACGCGGCGGACGCAGGCCCTGCGCGCGTCGGACCACGTGTCGACCGCCCAGCTCGACGAGGCGGTGCACGGCGAGCAGGCGCTCGTCGCCCGCCGCGCAGCCGCGCGGGCGGCGCTCGAGGCCACCGAGGTCGCGCTGGCGCTCTCCGAGATCCGGGCGCCCTACGCAGGACAGGTGACGGCCCGGCTGGCAGACGAGGGCACCGTCGTCGCGCCTGGGCAGGCGATCCTGCACCTGATCGAGGACGGCGTCCTCGAGCTTCGGCTGGGCGTTCCGCCCGAAGCCGCCGATGCGCTCCGAACCGGCACGCGGATCGATGCGGACATCGAGGGACGGCGACATCCCGCCGTGTTGCATGCCGTCGTCGATACGGTCGAACGCGACACGCGGACCGTGACGGCGATCCTGCATCTCGCGTCGACGGCGGCCGGCGCGACGAGCGAGCTGCCGCGCGACGGCGCCATCGTGCGCATGGCGCTCCCCCGTATCATCGAAGAGGAAGGTGCGTGGGTGCCGCTCGCGGCCCTGGCCGAGAGCCATCGGGGCCTGTGGTCGGCCTATGCATTGGTGACGGATCACGAGGGCGACCCGACGCTGCGACGCGTCGAGCGGCGCCCGCTCGAAGTGCTGTATGCCGACAGCGAACGCGCGTACGTCCGCGGAACGCTGCGCGACGGCGACGAGATCGCCGCGAGCGGTGTCCACCGGCTGGTCCCCGGCCAGGCGGTCCGTGTCGAGCCCGAGGCGGCGGCGGCGGCGACGACGACGGATGGCGGCCTCCCGCCGGCGGTGAGGTAGTCGTCGTCGTGGCGGGGCTCTTCTTCCGCAATCCGCGCCTCACCGTATTGGCGATCGGCTTCATCGCGGTCGTCGGGTTCGGCGCGCTGATGTCGCTCCCCCGTCAAGAAGACCCTACGCTCGCGCGCCGGTTCGGGACCGTCACGACGTTCTGGCCCGGAGCCTCCGCGCTGCGCGTCGAGTCGCTCATCAGCGAGCCGATCGAGCGCCGGCTGCAGGAGCTGCACGAAATCCGTGAACTCGAGTCCGTGTCGCGCACCGGCGTGTCGGTGCTGCAGATCGAGCTCGACGACCGCTACGAGGAAGCCGACGTCGACGAGATCTGGTCGAAGGTCCGGGACAAGCTCTCGGATGTCGCGCGCGAGTTGCCCGCGGGCAGCCAGCCGCCCCAGTTCGAGGACCAGACGTCGACGGCGCTGACGTTGTTGGTGGGCCTTTCCTGGGACCGCACCGGCGAGCCCCCGCTCGGGCTACTGTCGCGACTGGCCGAAGAGCTCGAGAACCGGCTTCGCAACGTCCCGAATACGAAGGAGACGGAACTCTTCGGCGAGGCCGAAGAGGAGATCCGCGTCACCGTGGATCCCGATTCGTTGGCGGCTGTCGGTCTGATGGCGACGGAAGTCGCCGACGCGATCGCACGCGCCGACGTCAAGCTCCCCGCCGGCGCGCTGCGCGCTGCGAGCGACGTGATGCTCGAGGTGCGCGGAGAACTCGATTCGCTGGCGCGGATCCGCGCGATTCCGCTGCGCCAGCAGGGTGACCAGGCGCTGCGCCTCGGAGACCTCGCGCTCGTCGAGAAGACCGCGCGCGAGCCGGCGGCCACCGAGGCCTGGCTCGGCGGCCGTCGCGGCGTCGCCGTCGGCGCGACGATGGAATCCTTCCATCGCGTCGATACCTGGGCTGCGCGGGCGCGCTCCGTCGTCGAGGCGTTCCGTACCGAGATCCCGGACGGAGTTCGCTACGAGATCCTTTTCGACCAGAGCGCCTACACCGAAGAGAGGCTGACGAACCTCGTCTGGAGCCTGCTCGGCAGCGCGACGCTGGTCGTGGCCGTGTTGTTCTTCATGATGGGCATTCGCTCGGCTTGCCTCGTTGCGGCGGCGCTGCCGCTGACCGTCTCGATGGCACTCGGCGGGATGAACGCGCTCGGCGTTCCGCTGCACCAGACGTCGATCACGGGCCTCATCGTTGCGATCGGCATCCTGATCGACACGGCGATCATCTCCGTCGACTACTTCAACGAGCGGCGGCGGAGCGGCGATGCCCCCGGCACGGCGGCGGCCAGCACCGCTCGCCGCCTCGTCGTGCCGCTGTCCGCGTCGACGCTCACGACGGTGCTGGCGTTTCTGCCGATCGCGCTGATGCCCGGTGGTGCGGGCGAGTTCGTCGGCCCGATCTCGATCGGCGTGATCCTGGCGATCACCAGCTCGTTCTTGCTGGCGATCACGCTGGTGCCGGCGCTCGCCGCGTTCTTCGCGCCGCCGGTGAGCGCCGCCGCGAAGGACGACTGGCGTCATCACGGCTTCTCGCACGCGGGGCTCACCGCGGCGTTTCGTCGCAGCCTGGAGCTTGCGCTGCGCCGTCCCGCGATCGGCATCACGATCGCGGTGATGCTCCCGGTGCTCGGCTTCGCCGTCGGCCGCACGCTGCCCGAGCAGTTCTTTCCGGCCAACGACCGCAACCAGTTCCAGATCCAGCTCGTGCTGCCGAGCCAGACCCCGATCGCCGAGACGCGTGCCAACGCGCTGGGCGTCCGCGAGCGGCTCGCCGCACACGACGCCGTCGTCGAGAGTCACTGGTTCCTGGGCGAGTCGCCGCCGCGCGTCTTCTACAACATGCTGAGCAACAACGACGGCGTCCCGAGCTTTGCCGGCGCCTTCGTCACGACGACGTCCGCCGAAGCCACGGAACGCCTGCTGCCGGAACTCCAGGCGGAGTTGACGCACGCGTTCCCGAACGCACGCGTCGTGGCGCTGCCGTTCGAGCAGGGCCCGCCGTTCGATGCGCCGATCGAGGTGCGGCTGGTCGGACCGGAGCTCCAGGTGCTGCGCGCGCTCGGCGAAGAGATCCGGCGCATCCTGGCGGAGACGCACGCCG
>CAYOHN010000128.1:0-9345 GCA_964403735.1 uncultured Spirochaetales bacterium
GGCGTTGTTGACGAGAATGTCGACGAAGCCGAAGTCGGCGACAGCGGCCTCCACGAGGCGGCGACAGTCGTCCGGAGCGTCGACGGCAGCCGGGTAGGCCCGGGCGCGGCGACCGAGGGCCTCGATGGCAGCGGCGGTCTCCTGGGCTGCAGCCTCGTCCTGGCGATAGTTCACCGCGACGTCGGCGCCGTCTTCGGCGAGGGCCACTGCGATGGCTCGGCCGATGCCGCGACCGCCGCCGGTGACGAGCGCGACGCGCCCTGCCAGAGTCATCGTGATTGTCCCCGCGTCGAAACGATCCAACTAGGATGCCGCGTTCTCGGGTGCAGTTGCCACCGCCGCCCAGCGAATGCGCAGGCCGTGGGCTGAACGCCACAGCCGGTGCGAGGTCGTAACCCATCGTCGCCGCTTCTCGTATATGCTGACCAGAAGGCTCGCGGCACTCGTGTGCCTCGGGCTCCATCGCGCAGGAAGAGTTCGGTCCGGGAGGGTCCGGGGCCACCCTGCGCTCCGTCGGGAGAATTTCATGCGTCGCATCAGCCTCTACCTCGCAACGATCACCAGCGCCATCGGGCTCGCCGTGTTCCTCGCGGCCGCCGCGCCGAGCGCGCACGCCGAAGCCAACAACCCCTGCGCGGCGAAGGCCAACCCCTGCGCAGCCAAGGCGAACCCGTGCGCCGCGAAGGCCAACCCGTGCGCAGCCAAGGCGAACCCGTGCGCGGCGAAGGCCAACCCGTGCGCCGCCAAGGCGAACCCCTGCGCAGCGAAGAACCCCTGCGCCGGCAAGCGCTGAAAGACCGCATCGACCCCGAGCGCCCGAGGCTCGGGGTCGGTCTCGTCGCCCAGACTTCTTCGCCCGGTCTGACGATTCGTGTCCGACTCTTCTCAGTCTCCTGTTTCAGGTTCGTGCTGCCGGAGGATCCATGTCCTTCGATGATCGTCTTCGGATCGGCTTGCTGGGTTTGCGCCTCGGGGTCGGCGTGGTGTTCCTGTTCTGGGCGCTCGACAAACTCCTCCATCCGGAACACGCGGCTCAGGTGTTCGCCGCTTTCTATCGGATGCCGAACGCCGCGCAGGTCCTGCTCGCCGCGCTCGGCATCGGGCAGCTCGTGCTGACCGCGGCGTTCGTGCTCGGGATCGCGAAACGCTTCAGCTATGGAGCGGTGCTCGTCCTCCACGCGATCTCGACGTTCTCTTCGTACGCGAAGTATCTCGATCCGTTCTCGAGCCTGCTGTTCTTTGCGGCCTGGCCCATGCTCGCCGCGTGCGTGGCGCTGTACCTGCTTCGGGACTACGACACGCTCGCAACGCTGGGCAGCTCGAAGTCTCCGGCGAAGCTCTCTTCGTGAGCGACGTCGCAGCGCGCTCGCTCTCGCGAGTTGCCGCGACGTTGACATGGTTCACGCTCTCGATCGGTGCGGTGGCCGCCTGCAGCCAGGAAGTCGCCCCGGATCGGGCTGCGACGCCATCGCCCGAACGTTATCGCCTCGCGCACAGCGGGACGCACTGGGACGAGTCCGGTCGAGATCGCGTCGTCGAAGACCTGTTACCGCGATATCCGGAGTTCTTCGCGGTGATCCTGGACCCCTCGGATTCGCGCGAGCCGGATCTGCGCGAGATTCGCGACGACCTCGAGCGCGACGCCGCCGACCGCCGCAACTTCGACGCGCTCAACGCGATCGCAGTCGGCTACTTCGAGCTGAACTACCGCGCGCAGAGCGACCGCGGAGGATCTAGATACCTATCGGATTCCTTTCGCGCAGCCAAGCTGTTGGCCGTGCCGTGGCGCGCCTACGGGGAAGTCGACGATCCCCGCGTACGCGACGCGATCCTGGACTTCTTCGAGGATGCGGCGACCGGTGAGAAGCTGTCGGCTCGGGAGACCGCCGGGCGGATTCGCCCGATCGTTGCAGCTCTCGAGAGCAAGGAGTCGGATCCGGAGCGGCAGCGGCGAATCCAGATCCTGCTCCGCCGGATGGGCCCGGAAGTCCGCTGACAGGGACCAGGAATCGCGAATCCGTCCAAACGGCCGAGGGCCCGGGCGGAGAAGACACCCTCCGGCCAAGGTCCTCGCCGGCGGGCGTCGCGACTCCGATTCGTCTCCTCTGACGGTTGCCGAGTTTGGCCTCCGGGTGTCTTCGTGCGCCCAGGTTCGGGGCCTCTCGTCACTTGTTTCCGGCAACCCTGTGAGCGGCCCCGTCAGCTCGCTTCACGCCCACCTGACCTCGGGCGTGGCTCGTCATCGAGCAGCCACTCCACGCGGACGTCGAGGTCCCGCTCGCGAGCGAGTCCGGCGAGGGCACCGACCAGCTCCCACTCGGAGAACTGTTCGGAAGGCCCCCGGACGCGGATCTGCAAGGGCCGCGGGGGGGCCGCCGAACGCTGGCGAAGAGACGGATTCAGAGCCATCGGATGCCACCGAGGTAGAGAAGCAGCGCGCCGAGGACCGCCTGTGTGATGCCGCGCTGTTCGACGAGCAGCCAGCCCGCCGCGTCGCCGAACAGGCCGAACAGCGTGAGGGCGAGTGCAGCGCCGAGGACGAAGCGGAACGAGACGCCCGCGGCGGCGCGGCCCGAGTTGCCCGAGGCGCCGATCGTCGCGAGCTGGATCGGAAGCAGGGGCAGGATGCACGGCGAGATGCTGGCCATCAGGCCGGCCGCGAAGCCCGCGACGGGCAGCGCGAACCACGCGACGTGCTGCGCGCTGTCCACACCGATCCACGACGCAACGGACAACTCGGCGGTGGTGAGCGCGCGGGCGAGCGGTGGCCACCAGTAGGCAGAGGACGCCGCGACGGCGCCGGCTCCGGCCAGCGCGGCGCTGAACGCCGGATGGCGCCACAGGGGAGTCGGAGTTTCCCGAGCGGGGAAGCCCGCGATGGCGACGTCCGCGCTCAGGAGCCTGCTCCCGAGATCGCCCGGTCGACCGCTTCGCGGTAGATCTCGAAGGCCGGTTCGCCCTTGCGGATCATCAGCGGTTCCCGGATGCGACCGTCGAGCACGGCGATCACCCCGGTGCTTCTCTTGTGCGTCTCGAAGAACTCGCCGAGCCCGAGCCTCTGCGCTTCGGATCGCGATCGTTCGAAGCGGGCCCGATCCGTGACGTCGAAGCGTACGATGTGCGCCCGGTCGTCCAGGTCGCGCTCGATCTGCGCCCACGTCGATGCGAGGAAGAGGCACGTCCCGCACCAGTCGGCATGGATCTCGACGACGAACGGGCTCGTCTTGCCGGGCTCGGCGCTTCCCGCGCTGGCAGAAGCAGTCGTCAGCGCGAGCAAGGCGATGACCGAAGCCAGAGAGGCGACCGGGAGCCGCATGTCTCGGAGGTGCATTCCCCGATCCCCGTTTCTCTTCCAGAGTCTCGTTCAGAGATTTCGTTCAGAGTCTTGCGGAGCCTCGAGGAGTCTGTCGCTGTGGCGCGACGAGGCCCGGCGGCGAGGCCGCGCGCCGAGGCGGGAAGTGAGAACCAGGGTCCGTCAGGCTCTCGGGATCACCTCGACGCGCGGCTACTACGGATACGGTTTTCCGGCGGAGTCGGTTACGGGATGTCGAATTGCCGCCCGGAGACCCCCTCCCGCGACGACCACGGACGGTTCCCGCGCGAACTCGGGGCGGGCATTGGTTTCGCTGTGTTGGCGCGCTCCTGCGGAGCGGTCCATCCTCGCGAATCCTTCCGCCGCTCGACCCAGGAGATCCCTCATGCCCCGCGTTGCTCCCGTCGATCCCGAGGCCGTCCCCGAAGTGGCTCCGCTGCTGGCGTTCGCGGAGCAGTCGATGGGCTTCGTGCCCAACAGCCTGCTCGTGATGGGGCGCTGGCCGGAGCTGGTGCGCGCCTTCGGAGCGCTGGCCGCCACGGTGCTCGCCCCGCGCCACCTTCCGGCGGCCACCAAGCAACTCGTCGCCTTCGTCGCCAGCACTGCGGCTGGCTGTCGCTACTGCCAGGCCCATGCGGCGCACGCAGCCGGACGCAACGGTGTTTCCGCCGAGAAGCTCGCCGCTGCCTTCGAGTTCGAGACCAGCGCGTTCTTCGACGAGGCGGAGCGTGCCGCGCTGCACTTCGCTCGCGACGCATCGATCACGCCGTCCGCCATCGAGGATCGACACTTCGAGGGGTTGCGCCGTCGTTTCGACGAAGACGCCATCGTCGAAGTGCTCGCCGTCGTTTCGCTGTTCGGCTGGCTGAATCGCTGGAACGATGCGCTCGCGACGCCGCTCGAGGCCGACCCGCTCGCGTTCGCGCGCGCACAGCTCGGACCCCATGGATGGCAGGCCGGCCCGCACGATCCAGAGGCCGCCCGTGTCCCGTCGAAGATCGCGCGCGAACCAGCGTGAGCTACCCACCTTCTGGAATCATCTGGGCGGAGCGGAATCGCAACGGGGGATTGGGCTGGATGTTGCTCGGGGAACGTATCTTGGTCATCGGCTTGGTCATCGGGGTCGGGATCAGTCTCGCGCTCGGCTGTGAACCCGCTGTGAAGGACACGCAGCCTGCGCGCGCCCTCGAGGCCCCGTTCTCGAGGGAAGAGGTGCTTCCCGGCTTCCTCGGCGAGCACTGGCCTCGACTCCCGCTCCCGCTCCAGGGCGCGCCGCCGCCGGAGTTCACGCCGGTCGAGGCGTCGCTCGATCCGCAGACCTGCGGCGCTTGTCATCCGCAACAGTACGCGGACTGGAAGACTTCGCTCCATGCGGCTGCCTACTCACCGGGTCTTTCCGGACAGCTCATCGAGGGCGCGCTCGCGCATCCCGCCGAGGTTCGGAACTGTCTGAGTTGCCATACACCGCTCGGCGAGCAACAGCCCTACGGAGCTTCGTTGGGACCGGAGCCGGCCTTCGATCCTGCGTTGCGCGAGCAGGGAATCGTCTGCGCGTCCTGCCACGTCCGAGCGCACCAGCGCTACGGTCCGCCGCGCCGGAACACGATGCCCGAAGTCGCGATTCCCCCGCACGATGGTTTCGAGGCGCGGACGGAGTTTCAGCAAGGTGGCTTCTGCGCTCCGTGCCATCAGTTCTTCGACGACGCCGGAGTGGCCGGCAAGCCGCTCGAGAACACGTGGGCGGAGTGGGCGTCGAGTCGGCACGCGCGCGAGGGACGCACCTGCCAGTCGTGCCACATGCCGGATCGTCGCCACCTGTGGCGCGGAATCCACGATCCGGAGACCGTACGCGCCGCCGTCGCTGTCGAGCTCACGGGCGTCAGCGATCCCGGGCGGTCGTCCTGGGCCGAGCTGCGGATCACGAATCGAGACGTCGGACACATGTTCCCGACCTACACGACGCCGCGGGTGTTCGCGACGCTGTGGCAGACGAATCCCGCCGGACGCGAGATCGAGGGGACCCGGGTCGAGGTCGTGATCGCGCGCCAGATCGATTTCTCGACGAACCCGTGGCAGGAGAGCTTCGATACCCGCGTGGCTCCGGACGAGACCCTCGTGGTGCCCTACGAGCTGCCACCGGCACCCTCGGCCGCCACGCTCGTCGGTCGCGTCACGGTGGATCCGGACTATCACTATCGAGGAGTCTTTGCATCGCTGCTTGGCACGCTCGAAAGCGAGGACGCGCGTGCTCGGATCGCGGAAGCCGCGCGTGGCGTCGCGGACTCCGCGTTCTTGCTCGCGGAGCGCACGCTGGCGATCGCGCGCTGAACCGCGGGTGGTCCCGCCCGGTGTTGGTCGAGCGGCGCGCTACTCCGGTTCGCTGTCTGCCGGATTCGCAGAGCCGGTCGCCGCGGCGTGGTGGGCCGCGTGCGACCGGCGCCCGAACCACCAGGCGAGCACGGCGCCTACGACCACGCCGATCACCAGCGGACCGGCCGCGTGACCGAACACCCAATGCCACGGGTCTCCCGATTGACAGCTCGAGTGCGTGAGCACGGCGCCGCTGGCGGCGGCGCCGAGCGCGAGCGTGAAGCCGGTGGTGATGGGCCGCCACGGCACGCCGCGCGCGGCCAGAAACCCGGCGACGAGTCCCGAGGGCGCCGAGAACAACGATGCGTGTCCCACGCAGCGCAGGTCCTCGGCCGCATGGAAGACGGTTCCGGCGGACGTGCCGATGAGACCGATCCAGACGGCGAGCAACAGGCCGAGAGACAGCACGCCGCCGCCCAATGCGACGAGCACGGCGGCCTCCCGCCCCGGAATCCTCGTCGCCAGCGCGGCAGCGAGTGCGGACCCCGCGAGCAGTGCGAGGCCGATCCCGATGCCAGCCGACGGCACGCCGCGGTCGAAGACGGCCGCGGGGTGGAGTCCCTGCCACGCGGCGACGACGACCGCCGTGAGCATCCAGGCCACGCTCAAGCTCGCCAGTTGCCAGCGGAGGGCCGGCAGCGGTCGCACCGGCGCGAGTCCATCGGCGAGTTCGGAGACGAGTTCCGCGGTCGGACGACTTGCCCTCAACGCGCTTCCTCCTCGGCAGTCAAGGCCGACCGCAGCGCGCGAGATCCGCGGTGGGCTCGGACCTTCAGCGCATTCGGCGAGACCCCGGCGCGACGCGCGGCCTCGACGACGCTGAGCTGCTCGACGTAGAGCAGCACGACCGCTTCGCGCTGCGCGTCGGGAAGGCCGGCCAGCGCATCGTGGAGATCGGCGGGAAGCTGTCGCTCGGCGAGCTGCTCTTCGGGATTCGGCACGGGGCCGTTCGCCGGATCCCCGTCGGCCATGCGCTCGACCTCCTCTGTGCCCTCGTCTCTCAACAGGCGCCGGCTTCGGGTCTGGCGACGGAGGGCGTCCGTCGTGGCATTGCGCGCGATGGCCCACAGCCACGGTTCGAAGGGACGTTCGGGGCGCCAGGTGTGTCGGGCTCGGTGCAACAACAAGAGGATCTCCTGCACGACGTCTTCGACATTGCCGTCATCGACACCACGGCGGAACACGAAACCGCGGAGAGGAGCGAGAAGAGACGACAGCAACGACTCGTACGCCGCTGCGTCGCCTCGCTGCGCTGCTTTCATCCATGCGGCCCGCTGGATCTCGAGAGAATCGCGGGGGCGGTCCTCGCCTGCCATACGGTTTCCTGCTCGCTGTGGTTACGTCGCGGAAGGGTAACCGCAGTCCGGGCGCGGCCGTATACCCGCCATGCGCGGTGCGGAAGCGTCCCTGGAAGGACCGTCCCCGGGATCGCCCTTGGGATCGCCCATAGGGTCGTCCATGGGGTCGTCCCTCGGGTCATCCATAAGACCGAGAAGGTCGCCGTCCTCGATGGCGGCCGGTCCGGCGCCGAGTGCTCTCGGCCCGGCGCTGGCGGCGATGCAGCCGAGTTTGCTCTCGCTGGCGCTGCGGATCACGAGGGACCCCGACGCCGCAGCCGATGTCGTCCAGCGCGCGTTCCTCAAAGTCGTGTTGAATGCTCGCGAGTTCGAAGGCCGATCTGCGCTGCGGACCTGGGTCTGGCGCATTGCCTCCAACGAGGCGCTCCAGTGGCTTCGCGAGCGAGCCCGAGATCGCCGGCGGCTCGATGCCGTGTCGCTGGCCGTCGACGGGGGAGTTCCCGGCGCCGCGGCCGATGGCGCCTCTCCGCTCGATGAGCTCCAACAACGGAGGGATCGCGAGCGGCTGGTGCGCGCGCTCGACCGTCTCCCGGCGCGGGATCGCGCTCTGCTCGAGTTCTTCGCGTCGGCCGACCGGGGAGAGATCGAGCATCTCAGCGCCGAGATCGGCGTCTGCAAGCGAACGATCCGCACCCGTCTGCACCGCGCGCGCCAGCGTCTGCGCCGGGCTCTCGTCCAGGACGACTGAGCTCCAGATCCGCGCGGGCTCCGTCCGCCAGCAACGCATCCGCCAGCGGTCCACCTGGCAGCTGCGCGTCGGCCAGCACTGCGTCTGCCAGCAGCGCAGAAACAGGAACGGCGCGCGTGGCATCTGCTGCGCGCGCCGTTCATCGAGATCAGGCTTCGAGCCGATTCGGCTCGTGCGGAAGGATCAGCGTCCCTTCGTCAGGCGACCCACGTCGATGTAGCGGCGCACCTTTCCCTTGCTCGAAAGCGGCGTCCCGTGGTTGCTCCAGAACTCGATGCGGTTGCCCGTACCGGTCTGGATGTTCACGATGGTGTCCGAGACGGTCCGCAGGTCCATCGGCTCCGGGATCTCCTCCCAGCCCTTGTACTCCGCGAAGTCGTCACCGCTATAGCGCGCGTTGTGCCAGATGATCTTCCACAGCTCCTGCTTCTGGTCGTACGCGAATGAGTACAGCGGGATATAGGTCTGGGCGTCGAGGTAGATGTCCTTGTGGTGATACGGATGGTCCGCGTTCTTCGGGATCATGCGCACCTTGATCGCCCTGCGAAGCTCCCAGCGATCGTCGGCGTAGGAAAGCCCGTAGGGGCCGAAGTTGTGCTCCTCGTTGTACGGATACGCCTTCACCCGGGAGTTCACCGGCGCGAGCACCTGCTGCTCGCCCAGGCACTCCCACGTGTACTGGGGCACGATGCCGGAGAACGACAACAGATCGTCGAACGTGAAGTCCGTTCCGGACACGGCGTCGGTCCGCTGCGCCGTCGAGATGCGCCGCACGCGGCGGAGCGTCGGCACGTAGACCCACGTGTCGTCGTTCTTCGTCTCCGCCAGCGGCTTGTCCGAGTCTTTGTATCGATAGGTCATGACCTGGATGCCGCGGGCGTCGAACGGCGCGTCCACCTCGATGCCGAAGGCGCTGGCGCGCTTCTCCCCGCGGAACAGGTCGCCGTCCTGGCTCTCGAGCAACGACGGCTCGACGCGCCGGGACATCCGGATGGACTTGGACGTCCCCTGGAAGAACAGCGGCAGCTCTTCCCCGCGGTCCCAATACGAGTAATAGTACTTGGCGTCGGCTCCATCGCCTTCCCAGCGATACGTGAAGTTCCAGATGTGCTTCGTACCCGCCTGCGGATCGTTCTTGCAATCGATCTCTTCGGGCGTGAACGCATAGCCGGAGGTGTAGTTCTCGAGGCTCTCGTCCGGACCGATCTTGGCCTGCCCCTTGAACTGGGTCGAGGCCTGCTGCCACGCGGGCGGCGGCGAATAGTCGCGCTGGGTCGGGCCGATCTCGAGCTTCATCCCCTCATAGAAGAAGAAGTCGCGGTTCGCCCAGAACTCCGGCGGCAGGAACTGTCGCAGCTTGTCGATCTGGTCGAAGGTGATGACGTCACCCTCGCGGAAGGCCGGGGCGCCGGTTCCGGCGTCCTCCTGGGCAACGGCCGCCTGCGGCAGCAGCAAGGCCGTCATCGCCAGCGCGATGCGGAAAGTCGGTCGGGTCATGGGGCTCACCTCCTGGGCCGGGCGCAGAGTCCGGCAGTGGCCGTTCTGGCCACGAACATGAAGACCATCCTAGCTGATCCCGCGGCTGCGAATCCATCGCAAACTCGTCGAGGACAAGG
>CAYOHN010000129.1:0-1109 GCA_964403735.1 uncultured Spirochaetales bacterium
ACACGCTCGCCGGCCCCCCGGAGAGCACGACGCCGCGTGCACCCCACGCGCGGATCGCATCCAGCGGGAGATGACAGGGCTGGATTTCGCAGTACACCCCGCGCTCGCGGATGCGGCGGGCGATCAGCTGCGTGTACTGGCTCCCGAAGTCGAGGATGAGGACCCGGTCGCGGTGCGCGTCGGCGGACATGGGACCCTCTCGCTATTCGAGGCGATAGTTCGGCGATTCCTTGGTGATGATGACGTCGTGGACGTGGCTCTCCTGTAGCGAGGCCGAGGTGATGCGCACGAAGCGCGCCTTCTGACGCAGCTCCGTCAGATCGGCGGCGCCGCAGTACCCCATCCCGGAGCGCAGCCCACCGACCAACTGGTGGATCCCGCTCGTGAGACTGCCGCGATAGGGCACGCGACCCTCGATGCCCTCCGGTACGAGCTTCGCGGCCTCCACGTCGTCCTGGAAGTAGCGGTCGCGGCTGCCTTCGGCCATCGCGCCGAGTGATCCCATGCCGCGGTACAGCTTGTAGGTCCGACCCTGGTACAGCACCGTCTCGCCGGGGGATTCGTCGGTGCCAGCGAAGAGCGAGCCGATCATCACCGCAGAGGCTCCCGCTGCGAGCGCCTTCACTGCATCCCCGGAGAACTTGACGCCGCCGTCCGAGACCACGGGGATGTCGAAACGAGCCGCGACGCGCGCCGCATCCAGGACCGCCGTCAACTGTGGAACGCCGACGCCCGTGACCACGCGCGTCGTGCAGATCGAGCCCGGACCCACGCCGACCTTCACTGCCGACGCTCCGGCCTTGATCAGAGCCTCGGTCCCTTCCCCGGTCGCGACGTTGCCGCCGATGACCGGCAGATCCGGGAAGGTTCGCCGCATCTCTGCGACGGCCTCGATAACCCCTGCCGCGTGACCGTGTGCGGTGTCGACGACGATCAAATCGACGCCAGCATCCACCAAAGCCTGCGCCCGCTCGATCCGGTCCGGGCCGACACCGACTGCGGCCCCGCAACGGAGCCGGCCAAAGGAATCCTTGGCGGCGTTCGGGAACCGTTCGTTCTTCTCGATGTCCTTGATCGTGATCAGACCGCGTAGGTCCCCCTTCTCGTCG
>CAYOHN010000129.1:1119-9296 GCA_964403735.1 uncultured Spirochaetales bacterium
AGGAGCTTCTCGATGCGATGCTGATGCAGCAGCTCCTTGGCCCGTCCGAGCTCCGTTCCCGGCGCCACCGTGACGAGCTTCGGTTGCGGCGTCATCACCTGTGCGACGGACTGGTCCACGTCCTTCAGGAAGCGCAAATCGCGGTTGGTGAGAATGCCGACGGCCTTGCCGTCGCGGACCACCGGGAGACCCGAGATCCGGTACTGCGCCATCAGCCGGAGCGCCTCGCGAACGCTCTGCTCCGGATGGAGGGTGATCGGATCCACGATCATACCGGCCTCGAAGCGCTTCACCAGCGCCACTTCGCGCGCCTGGCCGGCCGGCGGCAGGTTCCGGTGGATGACACCGAGCCCGCCGTTCTGGGCCATGCAGATCGCGGCGGCGTGTTCCGTCACGGTGTCCATCGCTGCAGACACGAACGGAAGGTTCAGCGCGATCTCGCGGGTCAAGCGCGTGCGCACGTCGACGTCACGGGGCAGGACCGTCGACGCCCCGGGCGTCAGCAGCACGTCGTCGAAGGTCAGCGCTTCGCGAAAGCGAGGCGTAGCTTCGTGCGAATCGTCGCGCGTGTCGGTCATCTCGTCATCGACCATCGAATGCGAGCCGCCCCGCGCCCGAAATCCAGACTTCCGAGCGCTGCGAGCGCTGAGTGATCGAGCAGCGCTCGCCGAGCAGGGTCCGCGGGAATCATGGAGCGGGCCGATCATACGAGGAATCGGGAGATTCGGGGGGTCCGAATCGACCCGGAGTCTACTCGCCGCCCTCGGCGGGGTCAACCGAAGCGACAGCCGCGGGCAGGTGTCCGAGCGCACCGCGGACGTGCGCCGCCAGTTCTGCCGAGATCGCCATCGCCACCCGGCACGCCGTGCGCGGGCTGTCTTCTGCGAGCCGCAGGAAATCCTCCCGGCGAAGCAGGAGCACTCGACTGCGCTCGACCCCAGAGACGGAACTCTCGCGCGCACCCACGGCGAACAGCGCAAGGCCGCCGAGTACGGTTCCGGCTCCCACCTGGCCCGGCTCCGTCGTGCGCGCGCTCGAGATCGTCAGCGCGCCATCGACGACCAGCACCAGCGACTCGGCGTCGTCGCCTTCGGCAAACAGCGTCTCGCCGGGCGACAGGCTGCGTTCCTCCAGCAGGTCGGAAACCTCGGAGCGCTCGCCGTCGGAGAGATCCGCAAACGGGCCGAAGGCCTTGAGTGCGGCGCTCATGGAAGCAGTCTCGAGAATGCGCTGCGCAGCAACTCGAGCGGATCCCGGCCCCCGTCGAGCGGCAGCAGGAACAGTGTGGATTCCTCCTCGAGCTCGACGTGCTGCCGGACCTCCTCCGCGAGGCCGGGCTCGCCCGAGCGAAGCAGCAGCACATGAAGCAGCCGCGAGCGAGGAAGCGAGCGCAGCGCATCGCCGAACGGTCGTAGCGAGGCGACGGCATCGGTCACCGGACTCTCCATCAGCAGCAACGTGCCGAGCGCGCCGTAGCCCGCGAGTTGCCAGAGCGGCGCGTAGCTGGCCGAGATCGGCACATGGATCAGCTCGATGCCGAGATCGTCCTCGAGCCGCAGCCGCGCGATCGGACCCAGGGAGTGTGCCGCCAGGCCTTCGCCCATGCGTGGGCCCGGCACCAGACCGGGGACGGAACGCAGCAGCCGCAGGAAGTCCCGTGTCACGGCGGGCGCCGTCGATGCCACCAGCAATTTGCCGTCGCGCGGCCCGCTGCCTCGACCGCCCAACCACTCACGCAGCCGTTGCATCTGCGAGGCCCGGAACAGGCCCGAGTCCGGCGGCGGGACCGGCGCTCCGGCCCGCAACTCGATGACCCCCCGCTGTACCAGCGTCTGCAACGTGCGCAGCACCTGGTAGTCGGGGTACGAGGCATGATCCACCAGCTCGCCGACCTGGCTGTAGAGCTCGAGAAGCAGCAGGACTTCCTGGGTCAGCGGATGAACCACGCTCGGGAGCTGGCCGTTGCGGACGCGCAGCGCGACATGCGCGTCGAGCGCGGGCAGTTCCGCACGGAGCCGACGAAGGTCGTCGAGCTGGCGCATGCCTTCCATGAGCAGCGCGCGCGTCGTCGTCGTGATGCGCGGCGGAATCGACACCGTCTCGGGTCGAAACGCGAAGCTACCATCGCTCCACGTGAGAAGGCGAAACAACGCCTTTTCGCCGTCGACCGGTCCCGTCGCGGCCTGGACGACGTCGCCCTCGTGCAGATAGATGCGGCCGCGTTCGCTGCGTCCGTCGGCGCTTCGGCGGCGGAGTTCGAAGCTGCCGCTCCGCCGGTTCAGATGGAAGAGCTGGAGCAGGTCGGCGAGCGGAATCTGGGCGAGGCGGCCTTCCACCTCCTCGCGCGTCTCCTGCAACATCGCATCGAGCTCGGATCCGCGCTCCATCAGGTCGGAGACGCGCTCGCCGACCTCGTCCGGATCGGCATCGAGCGGCAGCAGGACGGCGCCCCACTCGGCCGGCGGCGCGTGCTCGGGATCGCTCAGGAACACGAAGCGAACCCGGCGCGTGCGCGGGTTGGTGCGCAGGATCTCGACGAGCTTCGCCGAATCGATCAGCGCCAGCGAACCGACGGTGACCAGCACCTCCGGACCCTCGGCGACACAGGACTCGAGTGCGTCCGCTCCATTGACGACGGCGCGAGTGGCAAAGCCACGCACCGCGCAGGCTTCGCGAACGCGATCGGCCCGATCCGGGTTGGTATCCGCGACGATGACGAGGCGACTCACGGATCCTCCAGTCAGCGCGAGATCGGGACGCCGAGCGCCCGCTGGAGCTGAAACGCCAGATGTTCGACCAGCACGCGATCCGCGGTCTGGAACAGCGTGGCCGCGTCCCCCGCCGCTCCGGGCTCGCCGACCAGGGCGTAGGCGGGCCCTTCGGCGTAGTAGAGCAGGAAGGGGCGGCGCGAACCGATCTGCTGCGGTGTGATGCAGGTCACCGGAACGCCTGCGAGGGCGTCCGGACGACCATCGGTCACGATGACGAGTTCCGTGCGCGTCTGCGTCGGATCGAGACGCGCGAGGCCATCGCGCGCGACATGCACGAGAGACGGACCGGGGGAGAGGCACAGGATCCCGCGCTCCCCGGCGCGGCGCTCCAGCTCGGCGATGACGAAGCGCAGCACCTGCTCGAACGCCTCGGCAGGAAGCGGTTCGCCGCGACCCGCGAGCGCATCGAGCAGGATCGGGAACGGCTTGTGCTCGAGCCCGAGCGCACGGACCAGGCTGTCGCGATCCCCGAGCAGCCGCGCGGAGAGCGTTCGACCGAGCTCCTCGAGCTGCGTGCCATCGACCGGATAGCTGACGGCCGCGAGGTTCAGCCGAGGGCGCGGCCCGGCGTCGCGAGCGAGCAGTTCTCCCCGTTCCAGGACCTCGCCGATCCGACGCTTGAGAACCGCCGCACCCAGCGCATCGGTTTCCGGGAGAAGGATGGCGAAGCGACTCTCGCTTCGCGCTGCCTGCAGATCCGTCGTGCGCAGCACCCGACCCACCTGGAACGCGAAGCGCTCGAGCCAGGCCGTGAACTCGGCATCGACCATCTCGCGTCGGAACTCGGCGAGACCCGAAAGCTCGACCTCGAGCAGAGAGAATGCACGACCGAAGCGACTCGCCTTGCGAATCTCGCTGCGGACGACGTCCTCGAAGAACGCGTAGGTGTAGGCCTTGGTCAGTGGATCGCGGAAGGACCGATGCTCGAGAGAACGGAAGCGCAGCGCATTGGCGATGGCGATCGCAGCAGACGCGGCGAAGCGCTCGGCGACCATGTGATCTCGATCCGCGAAGGCGGCCGCTGCGAGCTTGTCCGTGAGCTGCGCGAAGCCGAGCAGGCGGCCTTCGTGGCGAAACGGCACGATCAGCGCCGGGGCGTTTCCGCCGGCTCCGGCGACCTCGAATGGCAGGCCGTCCGGCGTGCGCAGAGGCTCGAGTTCGGCCGGAAGCGCATCGAGC
This sequence comes from uncultured Spirochaetales bacterium, assembly GCA_964403735.1. Classification (GTDB taxonomy): domain Bacteria; phylum Myxococcota_A; class UBA9160; order UBA9160; family PR03; genus CAADGG01. The sequence goes on from CAYOHN010000129.1 coordinate 5,070, forward strand.
GAGAGCTCCTCCGGCTCCCGGTCGACCTGGACCAGGCCGCGCGTCGCCGCGAGACGAATCCGGCCGGGATCGTCGGGCCGCGCCAACCAGACGACAGCGCCTTCCGCGCGAACTTCGAGGCAGAGGCCTTCGACGATGCGATCGGCGAGCGGTTCGAGCGAAAGGGTCGAGAACAGCGCGAGCGTCCGCTCGTAGAGTGAGAGCACGCCGAGGTACTCGAGGTTCTCGGCCATCAGCGAGGCATGCTCGCGGCGGAGCCGCCGACGCTGCAAGATCGTCTCGAGCGAACGGTTGAGCAGGGTGGCGTCGAGCGGCTTCAGCAAGTAGTCGCTGGCGCCGGCGCGCATCGCGTCTACCGCCGTCCGCACGTCGCCGACGCTGGTCACGACCACGACGTCCTGCTCGGGCCAACGCGCCCGGACGCGCTCGACGAGATCGCCGCCGGAGAGTCCGGGCATCACGAGATCCGTCACGAGGACGTCGAACGCCTCGCGCTCGAGGATGTGCAACGCCTCCTCGCCGGCACCCGCCGTGCGCACCTCGTAGCCCTGCTGTTCGAGCAGGTCCTCGAGATACACACGGAAGTAGCGCTGATCGTCGACCGCGAGGATCCGGGCCTTGGCCATGCCGCCCCTCGGACGCGGCTCGCCGCTCCGGCCGGAAGGGCCGGTCGGGGAACCGTACCGCCCTGTCTCATCGGCTGGAGGCTGCAGCTCCTGAACGGAAAGCGCGGGGCGAGAGCGGGACTTCGGGCGCTACCGGCACCCCAATCAGGGAGTGCGGCGTCGACTCCGCGACGTGGACACGCAGAAAGTCGCCCGGAGCGACCCCGGGGAATACCTCGGGATCGATGTGGACGATCCGGTGCTGGGGATCACGCCCCTGCAGATGAGCGCTCTTGCGACTCGGCCCCTCGAGCAGAACCTCCGTCTGGCTCCCGACCCGATCCCGGTGGTAGGCGATCGTCAGGCCGCGCTGAAGAGCTTGGAGCGCCTCGAGACGCGTCTGGGCCTCTGCTTCGGAGACGCGGTCGTGGAGCCCGGGCGCCGGCGTACCGGGACGCGGCGAGTACTTGAACGAATAGGAATCGACGAAACCGATGTCTCGGATCAGCGCGAGGGTCTCCGAGAAGTCGCGCTCGCTCTCCCCGGGAAAGCCGACGATCAGGTCCGTCGTCAGCGCCAGATCCGGGCGCGCAGCGCGCAGCCGACTCGCGAGCCGGCGCACGTCATCGGCCCGGTAGCGACGGCGCATCCGCTCGAGGACGGCGTCGGAGCCGCTCTGGACCGGCAGGTGTACGTGAGGGCAAAGCGAGGGCAGCTCGGCGTGGGCGGCGATCAGCTCATCGTCCAAGAAGATCGGGTGGGGACTCGTATAGCGGAGCCGACGCAGGCCGGGCACCGCATCGAGGCGTCGCAGCAGCGCGGCGAACGGCATCGTCCCGGCGCCCTCGACGCGGCCCAGCCGCACGTCGTGGCGCCCGTACGCGTTGACGGTCTGCCCGAGCAGAGTCACCTCGACGACGCCTTCGGCGGCAAGCGCTTCGACCTCCTCGACGATCGAAGCGGCAGGCCGGCTGATCTCGCGGCCGCGGGTGCGAGGCACGATGCAGAACGAACAGAACATGTCGCAGCCTTCCATCACCGTGACGAAGGCCCGGCCGGGCGTCTCCTGCGACAGCGAGGGGTGACGGGCGGGAAGGTCGAAGCGATCGAGGTCTCGGCGCTCGGCGGTTTCGGCGCGGCGCACGCCGGCTCCGGCCGATGCGACGAGCGCGGGCACCAGGCGCAGGTTGTGGGTCCCGAACACGAAATCCAGGTGCGGGAAGCGGGCGAGCAGCACGTCCCCCTCTTGTTGGGCGACGCAGCCTCCGACCCCGATCAGCCGGCCCGGGCGCTCCGCCTTCCAGCTCCTGAGGCGGCCCAGATCGCTGTAGAGCTTGTGCTCGGCCTTCTCGCGGATCGAGCAGGTATTGATCACGAGGAGGTCGGCCGTCTCCGAGTGCCCGGCGAGCCAGCCGTCGTGCAGCAACAGACTCGCGATCTTCTCGGAGTCGTGGGCATTCATCTGGCAGCCGAAGGTGCTGATGGAGAAGCGCTTGTCGCTCATGGCGGCCGCCGAACCTATCGGAGGGGAATCCTGCCGCCAAGCGCCGTCGCGGACCGAGCCCCTCGGGGGGCTACACTTCTCGGGTCCCAGAGGGCTGAAACCCGGCCCGGCTGCCTCGATCCTGCCGCGCCGATCCTGCCGCGCCGAGATTCCGAGCCCTTTCGACAAATCGTGTTTGACTTGTGCGGGCCGACCCGTGCATAATCCGTGTTGGTTTTGGAGCGGCGGTGGATAAGGCATTTCGAATCGAAATGTCCAACCTCTCACCCCCCATCAAATATCCACCGTCACTCCCCCCTGTACGACGCCCCGCCCGAGCCGAACTCGGGCGGGGCGTCTCGTAACGGGAGCCTGTCAGCGCCGCGCGATCAGAGCACGAGCTTGTCCACGATGCGCGAGAGCTGCCGGAGGTTTCGGCACTCCTCGGCGAGAGTCGTGTATGGCAGGTACTTGTCCATCACGCTGTCGCCGAAGCCCCAGGCGCTGGGGCTCTCCGGGTTCAGCCAGATCACGTTCTTGGCCTTGCTGTGCAGGTCGCGCAGGCACCACGCCTTGGGATCGTTGTAGTTGTTGCGCGCATCGCCGAGCACGAGCACGGTGGTCTTGCCATCGACGGCACTCAGGAAGTCCCGCCAGAAGGTGTGGAAGGCCATCCCGAAGTTCGAGCGCGTGTAGACGTTGATGACGCCGCCGCCCTCCAGCGCCTCCTCGATGGCCTTACCGACTTCGTGGTCGTGGAAGACTTGCGTCACTTCTCCGAGCTCGGCGACGAAGACGAAGCTGCGGATCTTCGTGAAGCACTCCTGCAGGCTGTAGACGAACTGGAGCATGAAGCGCGACACGTTCGCGACGGAAGAGGACACGTCACACAAGATCACCAGCTTGGGCCGGTCCTTGCGCTTTTCCTTGAAGACCAGTTCGAAGGGAATCCCGCCGCGCGCCATGTTCCGGCGCAGCATCGTGTGCAGGTCGAGCTTCCCCCGCTTGAGCCGGCGACGACGAATCGACATGACGTTCTTGATCCGCTGCGCAAGGCGGTTCACCACCTCGCGCATGCGCGCAATCTCGTCCTCGGTCAGGCTGTAAAAGCTCTTCTCGAACAGCGCCTCGCGGCGGAACTTCTCCATGTACTCGAAGTTGCGCGTCTGCAGCTCGCGCTCCATGAAGCTGCGGACACTCTGACGCAACGCTTCGAAGAAGCGCTCGGCGAGCCGGCCGATCGCCTCGGACTCTGCATCGCCCAGGCCGGCCGCGCGCAGCTGCGCGGCCAGGTCGCGCAGCTCCCGCGTGGCGCCCTCCGCATTCATCGCCTCCAGGGTCCGACGGCCGAAGAAACCGATCTGCAGCATGTTCTCGATCCGAGCCACGCCGGCCTGCGTCGCGGCAGCGCGGATCATCTGCTCGAGTTCCGAGAGATCGCCGGTCAGCAGTGCGCGCGCCAGATCCGAGAGGTCGACCTCGCCTTCCGGCACCTGTCCGCTCTCGAGCATCTCGCGGATCCGTTCGAGCAGCTGCTCCATGTCGATGCCGTCGGCGGATAGCGCGCCGGCCGCTGCCTCGAACGCGTTCTTCAGATTGTCGTGGAACCCCGACCAGTAGAGATCGAAGAGCTGGTCGTAGGTCGGCACGTCGTCGCCGCGTTTCACCAGCGAGGCACGCAGTGCGTCGCGGAAGACCTCGCGATCGTCGATCGAGAGGGTTTCGAGGGCCTCGAAGGCGTCGATGGCCTCGGCCACCGACACCCGCAGGCCGCTCTTTCGGAGCAGGTTCGCGAACTCGACGATCTTTCGTTGCACAGGATCTCCCCGCGGTGCGGGCTAGTGAAGCGTACCCTTCTTGGTCGGTGCGATGGGTGGCGCCGAGGGCTTGCCGGCCGCCGGCGCGGGGCCCGGCTCCGGGGCTCCGGCGGGCGTCGCCGTGGCGGCCTTGGCGGTCATCATCCGCGACAGTTCCTGCTGGGCCTTCCGGACGTCCGCCTCGTACTTGAGGATCACGCTCATGGTGTCGCGGACGGCATCCTCTCCGAGGCTCTCCGCATTGAGCGCGAGCAGCGCCCGAGCCCAGTCGATCGTCTCCGCGATCGACGGCGTCTTCTTGAGATCGAGGTGCCGCAAGCGC
>CAYOHN010000130.1:0-9254 GCA_964403735.1 uncultured Spirochaetales bacterium
GCCAGCACCTGGCGCATCGCTTCACCGGCCTCGACGTGCGCCCACGCGCGATGCTCGTCCGCGCCATCCTCCGGCGTCAGATCGGCCGGCGCGCCCGCCAGCAGGCGCATGCCCTCGATGAACGAGACCTGTCCGTCCTCGCAGTGCCGCTCGATCTGCCGCCAATGCGCGATCGCCTGCCCGAGCTTCTCCCGGTCCACCTCGATCCAGCGACCCTTGACGAAGACGAGGCCATCTTCCCCGGCGAGCAGGGCTTCCACATCCTTCGGTGTCAGTGGCTCGCCGCCGAGCGCCACGTGCGCACGGAAGTCCAGCATCGCCGCCACGCCGAGCCTCGTCTGCGTCTGGCCGATCGTGACCGACACGCGCGGCCGCGGCCGCTTCGCCCACCAGTCGGGCACGCGGACCGACAGCCCGCTTGCTTCCAGCGAGGGCACGCTCTGCAAGAACGAGTAGGCCTGCCGCGGTGACCACGCCAGCGGCTGGTACACCTCGCCGGAGTCCACCACTTGCTTCACCCACGCGCAGGCCTTGGCCGCCGCGTGTACCGGCGTCAGCAGCTTGATCAGCGCCGACTTGTTGCGGCTGCCCGCGTACTGCTGAAGAGCCCGGCCCAGCGGGAGGTGCTGGAGCCGGCCCGCAGCTCCGAATCCGGTGGCGTACGTGGCGAGGAACGCGAACGGCCGAGCTGCGTCGTTCTTGTTCTCCGCAAGGTGGAAGCAGACCCGGCCCACCTGCTGCCACTGCGGTGCGTGCGCGGTCAGGAACGCCGCGAGCCCGCCAGCCGCCGCGACCGCCGCCTGGGTCCATTCGTCCAACGCGTGCCAGACGCGCTGGACGACTTCGGCCGAGAGGTACTCGCCCCCCTGCATGGGCGGCGCCGAGAGCACCAGCGCAGCGCACTCGGCCGGCGACGGCGACTCGACCTCCGCGGCCGGACCCGGCGCATGACAGAGCGCCGTCAGGTAGCGCTGCGCAAACTGCTGCCAGTAGTGCAGCGTCCACGCATCCGCGACGGGGGTCTTCTGCGCCGCCAGAACGAACAGCCCGCGACGCCAATCTGCGTCGCACGCGGCGCGCACCGTCGCCAGCGCCTTCGGCTCCGCCTCGTCGGCAGCGGATTCCCAACACAGATGCCCGGCGGGCGTCAGTCGGATCTCCGGCATCGGTTCGGGATCGTCCTTCGGATTCTCCAAGGCCAACGATAGAGAATTTTCGCTGGATAAGAGGGCCGAAACGAGAACCTCGTCGGGTTTCGAGCCGAGCTCCGACGCAGAGCCACGCAGCGTCACCGCAGGAGGGCCATCGCGGCACCGTCGAGCGCTGGCCCCGCGCCGATGCCGCCGTCATGTGTACCGCCTCGGTAGAGCTCGAGTCGCTGCCGAGCGCCGACGTGCTGCGCTCGCTGCGGATCCTCGGCGCCCGCGGCGCGGCGCCCGGGGATGCCGGGGACACCCTCGCCTACAGCGCTGCGTCCGGAGACCTGGACGTAGACGGCGCAGACGACCTGATCGTCAACGAGATGACCGGCAATGGTACGTCGCCGAGCGCGATCGACGTCGGGAATCTCATCGCGATCGCCGTCCCCGAGCCCGGCGGCGCGCTTGCGGGGACGCTGGCGCTGGCCGTGCTGGCGATGCAGGCGGCGACGAGACGGTCACGGCGAGAGGAGGGGCGTAGGTTCCGAGGTTTCGTTCCGCCGGACGACGTTACCCGACTCCAGTAGACCCCGAGTCCGGCGGAATGAAACCTCGCGACGTACGTCCCCCATTTCTGAGATACACTACGAAGTCCTGCGACACCTTGACTGCGAGGAATCGATGCCGAACCAGGGAATAGAGGAGCGCGGCCGCGCGCTCGAAGAGGCCTTCTTCAAGAAGCAGCACGCCGAGCAGCTCGAAAAACTTCGCCAGAAGGAGGCACACGAGGAAGCGCGCCAGGCTCTCGTCGAAGCGAGCGGCATCGACGACAGGAACCTCATCGACCGCCTCGTCTCGATCGGCATCCACGCCGAGACGCTCGCCGCGCTGACGCTGATCCCGCTCGTCGAGGTCGCCTGGGCCGACGGCCACGTCGACGACCGCGAGCGGGCGGCAATCCTGCAGGGCGCCGAATCGTCGGGCCTCGAGGCCGGCTCGCCGAGCCTCGAGCTGCTGACGATCTGGACGCAGGATCGACCGGCGCCGGACCTGCTGGCGTCGTGGAAGGCGTACATCCGCGCGCTCTGCGCCGATCTCTCCGCGGAGCAGAAGCAGCATCTCGAGGAGCGGATCGTCGGACGCGCGCGGGCCGTTGCCGAAGCCGCCGGCGGCTTCCTGGGGCTCGGCTCCAAGGTGTCGAAGGAAGAAGAGGCCGTGCTGCGCGATCTGACGGAGGCCTTCTCCGCGAGCGCCTGAACGACGCGCAGAGCGGCCGAGTCGTTCGCCGGCGCCGATCTCGTCGCGTAGACTCCCGCCGTGGTGAAGGTCTCGTTCCCGCCGTCCGACCGATCCATCGAAGTTCCCGAGGGATCGACGCTGCTCGATGCCGTCGTCGCCGCCGGCCTGCCGATCGCGCGCGCCTGCGGCGCCGATGGACTGTGCGGTCGTTGTGGCGTGCGCATCGTTGCTGGAGCGGAAGGCGTCGACCCGGAGTCCGACGCAGAGGCCGCGAGCAAGCGGCGCAATCGCATCGACCCCGCCCTGCGGCTGGCCTGCCGGGCGCGCGTGCACGGCGACGTCCGGCTGACCGCGTCGTACTGGTAGCCGGGGCCACTGCGATGCCGCCGAACTTCGAGACGCTCGCGATCCACGCCGGCCAGGACCCGGATCCGACCACCGGCGCGACGGTCGTGCCGGTGTACCAGACGACGACGTACACCCAGGACGCCATCGGCAGCGACCGCGGGTTCGTCTACTCGCGCGCCGGCAACCCGACGAGCGTCGCACTCGAGCAGTGCATCGCCGCGCTGGAAGGCGCGCGGTTCGGCCTCGCCTATGCGTCGGGCATGGCCGCGATCGCCGGCGCGATGCACCTCGTTCGCGCGGGGGACCACGTCGTCGTGGCCGACGATCTCTACGGAGGGTCGTGGCGCCTCTTCACCCGGATCCTCCCCGCGTACGGCGTGCGTTTCACGTACGCGGATGCGACCCGCCCGGAGGCGCTCGCGAAGGCGTTCGAGCCGGCGACGCGGATGCTGTGGATCGAGAGCCCGACGAACCCGATGCTGCGCCTCGTCGACATCGAGGCGTGCGCCGAACTCGCGCGCCGACACGACGCGTGGCTCGCCGTAGACAACACGTTCGCGACGCCGTACCTGCAGAATCCGATCGCGCTCGGCGCGCACGTCGTCGTGCATTCGACGACCAAGTACCTGGGCGGACACTCGGACGTGCTCGGCGGCGCAGTCGTCGTGGACGACGCGGAGCTGTACGAGCGGCTCCGCTTCGCGCGGACCGCCACCGGCGGCGTGCCGGGTCCGTGGGACGCGTGGCTGGTGCTGCGCGGGATCAAGACGCTCGCCGTGCGCATGCGCCAGCACCAGCACAACACCGCCCGCGTCGCCGAGTTCCTGCGCGGGCGGCCGGAGATCGCGGCGGTGCACTGGCCCGGTTTCGCGGACCATCCCGGGCATGCGCTGGCGCAGCGTCAGATGCGCGGCTTCGGCGGCATCGTGACGATCGAGGTGGCCGGCGGCGAAGCGGCCGCGCGCCGGCTATGCGAATCCACGCGCGTGTTCTCCCTCGGCGAGAGCCTCGGCGGCGTCGAGTCGTTGATCGGCTACCCGTGGGAGATGAGTCACGCGGCGTTCGCACCGGACGAGAAGCGGCGGCGCGGTGTCAGCGAAGCGATCGTCCGGCTCTCGGTCGGCATCGAGGATGCGGACGATCTCTGCGAAGACCTCGCCGCGGCGCTCGCGGCCGGCGCGCGATGAGCGCGCCGCCGGCCCGGCAACGCGCCATCGTGCTGATCGACCACGGCAGCCGGCGCGCGGAAGCCAACGCGATGCTCGATCAAGTCGCCGCCGCGCTGCGGCGCCGCGTACCGGAGCGCATCGTCGCCGTCGCCCACATGGAGCTGGCGCCGCCGAGTCTCGCCGACGCCGTCGAGACCTGCGTCGCAGCCGGTGCGCGCGAGATCGTCGTGCACCCGTACTTCCTCGCCCCCGGCGCCCACGCGACGCGGGACATTCCCGAGCAGGCGGCGGAAGTCGCCGCTCGTCACCCGGACGTGTCGCTTCGCGTCAGCGAGCCGCTCGGTGTGCACGAGGGAGTAATCGACGCGATCCTGGCACGCGTCGATCCCGCCTGATCCGGTGCGACCCGGGAGGAAGAGCATGCGCCGCTCGTTCGCTGTCGTCTCTCCCCTGCTCCTCATCGGTCTCTGTGCGGCGGTCGGCTGCCAGCGCCTCGAGGCCGATCCGGATGCCGCGCGGCGCGCGCGGATCCGCGCCGCCACCGCCGCTGTCGACGACGCCCGCCTGCGCAGCGCGGACCGCGACGAGGACAACTGGCTCAGCCACGGCCGCGGCGACGCCGAGCAGCGCATGAGCCCGCTCTCGCAGATCGACGCCGAGAACGTCGACCAACTCGGCCTCGCGTGGAGTCTCGATCTCGGCACCAACCGCGGCGTCGAGGCCACGCCGATCGTCGTCGACGGCGTGCTGTTCGCGACGGGCCCGTGGAGCGTCGTCTACGCGATCGACGCCCGCACCGGCCGGCTGATCTGGCGCTACGACCCGCTGGTGCCGCGCCGCTACGGTCGACTGGCGTGCTGTGACGTCGTGAACCGCGGCGTCGCCGTCCATCGCGGCAAGGTGTTGTCCGGCACGCTCGATGGCCGCCTGCTCGCGCTCGACGCCGCCACCGGCGCGAAGCTCTGGGAGGCGGTGACGGTCGACCCGGCGCAGCCGTACACGATCACCGGCGCGCCGCGCGTCGTCGCCGGCAGGGTGATCCTCGGCAACGGAGGCGCAGAGCTCGGCGTTCGCGGTTACGTCTCGGCCTACGACCCGGAGGACGGCGCCCTGCTCTGGCGTTTCTATACGGTCCCCGGCGATCCGTCCCAGCCCTTCGAGTCACCCGCGCTCGCACGGGCGGCCGAGACCTGGAACGGGCGCTGGTGGGAACTCGGCGGCGGTGGCACCGTGTGGGACTCGCTCGCGTACGACGCGGATCTGGATCTGCTCTACGTCGGCACCGGCAACGGCTCGCCGTGGGCGCGCCGGCATCGCAGCCCGGGCGGCGGCGACAACCTCTACCTGTCGTCGATCCTGGCGTTGCGTCCCGACACCGGCGAGTTGGTCTGGCACTACCAGACGACGCCCGGCGACAACTGGGATTACACCGCGACGCAGCACATGATCCTGGCGGACCTCGAGATCGACGGGCGTCTGCGCCAGGTGCTGATGCAGGCGCCGAAGAACGGCTTCTTCTACGTGCTCGACCGCGCGACCGGCGAGCTGCTGTCCGCGGCTCCGTACGTGAAGGTCACCTGGGCCACTGGCGTCGATCTCGCAAGCGGACGCCCGTTGGAGACACCGGAGGGGGACTATGGCAAGGAGCCGGCATTCGTATGGCCCTCCCCGCTCGGCGGACACAACTGGCAACCGATGTCGTTCAACCCGGAGACGGGGCTCGTCTACATACCGGTGCAGGATCTCCCGGGCGCCCATGCGCTCGATCCGGACTGGCGTCATCGTCCGGGTGCGTGGAATACCGGAACTGCGCTCGACGCCAATCTCGACGTCCCGGATGGCTGGAGCGACATGGTAGAGGGCCGGCTGATCGCGTGGGATCCCGTCGCGCAGCGCGAGGTCTGGCGCGCGCCGCACGTGACGGCGTGGAACGGCGGTACGCTGACGACGGCGGGCAATCTCGTCTTTGCCGGCACGGCGGACGGGCGCTTCGTCGCGTACCGCGCCAGCGACGGCGAGCCGCTGTGGGAGGCGCCCGCCGGCACCGGCGTGATCGCCGCGCCGGTGACGTATCGGGTCGACGGCGAGCAGTACGTGACGGTGATGGCCGGCTGGGGAGGCGCGTTCCCGCTCTCGTACGGCGAAGCCGGCGCCAAAGCCGGCGTCACGAGCGTCGGACGCGCGCTCACGTTCAAGCTCGGCGGGACGGCGACACTCCCGGCGACGATCCCATACGTGAGCACGCCGCCGCCGCCGCTGTTCGAGGTCGAAGTGGATGCCGAGGCGCTGCGCGAGGGCGGCATCGCGTACCACGAGTGGTGCGCGGTCTGTCACGGGCTCCAGGTGGTCGGTGGCGGTGTGATCCGAGATCTGCGCCATGCGACGGCCGAGACGCACGCGCAGTGGAACGAGATCGTGCTCGGCGGCAGCCGCGCGCCCGCCGGCATGCTGTCGTTCGCCGATGTGCTCGACGAGCGACAGTCGCGGCTGATCCAGCACTACGTCATGCAGCGCGTCTCGGAGACGCAGCCGCCGGAAGCGCGTCGATGACACGCGCCGGGCGCACCGCGATCCGCGCGGTGCTCACGATCGTCGCGCTCAGCGCAGGTCTCGCCGCGGCAGAAGAGCCGGACTTCACGCCGCTCGGAGCCGAGCCGCACAGCGCGCCGATCGTGCGCGTCTACGTGGTGCGTCACGCGGCGGCCTGGAAGAACGTGCCCTCGCGGTCGCGTCCTCCGGGCATGACCGGCGCGCAGCTCGATTCGCTGACCAACGGCGGCCGGGTGCAGGCGACGGCCGTCGGGATGCGACTCGCCGGCGCCGGTGTGACGCGTGTCGTGAGCTCTCCGGCACGGCGCGCGCGGCAGACCGCCGAAGCCATCGCCGTCGTGCTCGGCAGCGGGCCGATCGAAGTCAGTGCCGCCTTCCAGCCGCTGCAGCACGGCGCGAGCCGCGACGCCGCGAACTACCGCTGGCGCACAGGGAATTGGAAGCGCGGCGCGGATCCGCGGCCGCCGGACGGCGAATCGCTCGGCGACGGACTCGCGCGGGCGGCGGAGTTCTTGAACGCGATCGGCCGCGAGGCACCGGGGACGACCCTCGTCGTCGTGACCCACGGCGAGATCACGGCGGCGCTGCTCAGCCATGCAGCGGGTGTCTCTCCGCTGACCGGCTATGCCCGTCACTTCGTCCGAGAGGGCACGATCAGCGACATCGCCATGGACGCCGAGGGCTGGCAACTGCTCGCGACGGGCGTGAAACCCTGACGCACCGCCCTTCGCGGGCGACGGTCACGACGGACCGGGCTTCGTTCCGGCGCGCGCCACGCGCATCATGCGGTCGCGGAACCCGGCGTGCGTCAGCGGGAGCAACGCCACGGCGGCAAGCACGATCGTGGCGACCCAGAAGCGCGGCGAACCGAGATCGAGCAGCGTCGATCCGAAGAACGCATACGAGAACGCACGCACCGGCGCCGCCAGCGTCACGGCCACTACGAAGCCGATCAGCGGCACCGCAGCGAAGCCGGCACCCCAGAAGATCGGCGTCATCGGGCCGATCGGATGCGCGGTGGCGAGCCCGACCACCAACGGGCCTGCCGCTTCGGCGTGTCGCTCGAAGGCCTCGACGGCGGCGCCGAAACGCGGCCGCAGCCACTCGCGTCCGAGCCCGCGCGCCACGCTGTACTTGAGAATCGCCGAGAGGACGATGCCGACCGCGCCGAGCAGCGTTCCCTCGAATGCGCCGAAGACGACGCCGCCGGCGGGTAGCACCAATGCCGATGGAAGAAACAGGAACTGCCGGAACGTCACGAGTCCGACGAAGAGCGCCGCGCCCTTCCAGCCGAGCGCCGCGACGGCGCTTTGGATGGAGTCCCCGTCGAGCTCGATGCCGAGTCCCGACCGCACGCCAACCCCGGCCACGAACAGGCCGGCGACGAGGGCGAGGAGCAGGAGGGGGGCGAGTCGTCGCATCGGAGGCGGAGAATAGCCCAGGTGCGATCTCGTCAGGCCCGCTCGGCGTCTCGCGCCTCCCGGGTCAGCCGGACCATCTCGGCGCGCACCTCGTTCGCCGTCTGGCACGGTCGGTCGAACGGAATCCAGCGGACGGCCCCGGCCGATCGCAGATGGAAGCCCTCGGCGTCGCAGGCGAGCAGGACGGCGTCGTCGGTGTCCTTCGGAGAGCGCGCATGCGCCATCGCGAGCAGCGCGTCCCGGTGGTCCTGATTCATGTGCGAGACGATCCCGGCTTCGCCGAGCTGCCACTCCGGAGTGGGAAGCAGCCACGCGTCGGACTCGAGCCACGCGATCTCGCCGAAACCACCGATCCAGCGCACGCGGACCGGCTCGAGCCACCAGAACGAGAAGTCGCCCAGCGCCTCGTAATCGCGCTGCTCGGGAAACAGCGCGAAGTACCGGTCGGCCAATGCGGCGTGCTCGGCCTCGGAGGCTTGCCGGACGTCGCCGAGCAGGCTCGCACGGCCGAGCGCCTGCGCAGGCGCCGCTCCCGCCTCGCTCACGGTGAGACACGCGCGCGCGTCGACTGCCAGGTTGCGGGTGTGCTCCGCGAGGCGACTCACGTAGAGCAGCGGACGGCCCTCGTGCGTCATCGCAAACGGTGCCAGCGAGCCGAACGGATAGCCCGGCATCGTCTGCGACCACGTCGAGAGGACGCCGACCGGCGACCGGCGGAGCAACGCCCGCGCCTTGCGCGCCAGCGCGTTCACCACGCCCGGCTCCATCGGAATCAGATCCCCATGCGCGCGAGCGCGTCGACCACGCGTCCTGCTGCTTCGGCCAGTGTCGGATGCGACTCTTCGAAGTCCTCGACGGCCTCGCGCAGTCGGTCCACGAGCCCCTCCGGCTGCTCGTCACCCACTTCGATGTCGAGCACGCGCTGAATGTCGTCCATGACGGCGCGCAGAAGCTCGCGCGCCTCCGGACCGACGGAATCGCCATCGCCGAGCGCGGTGTGCAGCGCCGCGAGCTGCTGGCGCAGATCTTCCTTCTCCACCTGTTACTACTCCTCCGCGCGCCCCGCGCCAAAGCGCAGATCGAGCGCGCGCCAACGACCGTAGGCCGAGAGCATGCCGCCCACCGAGAACAACAACACGGCGACGACGAAACGTCCGAGCATCGCCGGATCGCGGAACGTCCCGAAACCGACGTCCCGTCCCCGCAGGAGTTCGAGCAGCAGGATGATCCCGAGACCCATCGGGATCCCGCGCAGCAGGCCGCGCCGGATCGCGAACGGCCACAGGCCGCCGCTCCGGAGCCGTTCCCACTCCGCCCGGCGCTTCGCCTCGATCGGATGCTCGGCCATCTGCCCTTCCTCACTCGTTCGGGCCGGACGCATCGTAGGC